>DASVZE010000425.1:0-4544 GCA_036391775.1 Chloroflexota bacterium
GAGATCGAATCACAATTGACTGCCAGTCCGGGCATTGGACCATGGACCGTCCAGGGGTTCCTGATCATTGCCCTGAATCGGCAGGATGTCGTCTTGCCTGGCGATCTCGCCTTGCGCAAGGTCATCCGCCGACTGTACGGACTAGACCATCTCCCCAGCCAACAGGAGGTGCTCGCGCTGGCCGAGAGATGGCGGCCGTACCGGAGCCTGGCGACCAGCTACCTCTTCCAGGCCGCATACGACCCGAGCAACTAGCGTGACGGCGGTGGGCACGGCCCGCACCGTGGCTCCTGGCGGTGCTGCTCGTGGTGATCCTCTCGGCGCTCTGGGCTTTCGCCGTGCGCGGTTTCTCGCTCGTCGGCGCCTGGGGCGAGGAACCGTCGAGCGCCGATTTAGGAAGGGCACGGGCCGAACGCGCTGGCCGCCATCCTGGGGCCCTTGACCGTCCCTGACGCGGTTAGTCGGGTCGCGCGGGACGGAATTCCGTCCGCTGACGCTCAGGGTACTCCTGCGTTGTTAACCTGACCTGGGACCCGCGGTTAGTATGCGATGCGCTGTCCCGGCGATCTCGGCGCTCGTGTAGGCACGGCCGCCGATTCCCCAACCTCCCTCCGGAGACTCGCTTGCCTGTCTGTGACGGTACTTTCGGTGGCGTAGACATCGATCATCGGCATGGCTGTCCCTCCCGGCACGAAGTATGACGCTCGTCATAGCAGCGACAAGACCGCATTCTATGATGAGCGTCAGAGTGGATCTGCTCGCACAGCAGCTACGGCAGGCTGGGATGCAGCCGACGCGAGCGCGTTCAACGGCCGCTGCGACGGTTGGGGCGTTGAGGGAGCACTGATCATGTGTCGTGCCGAACGCACAACGCAGCCACTGGATGAGATAGAGCGCACCCTCTTCCGGCCAATACAATGAGTGTCCAGGTGAGTGTCCTCGAACGGAGCGGGCAGGTTGTCGTCAGCGTTGACGGGCTGATCCGCAGAGCGGGATCTGCTCCAACACATCGGTCCTGATCGTGCGGCCTCCGACTCGATCAACTACGGCAACATCGACGTGGGCACCGCTTTGATTCGGGGTCTTCCGGGCCCTGTGGCTGCCGTCCCTCGGGAGTAATATCGGCACCTGGATGCAGACCGTGGGAGCGTAGTGGCTGCTGGTCCACCAGCCAAACGCCGCCTTCCTGGTCGCGCTGGTCCAGACAGCAGACACACTTCCTGACCTGCTCTTCGCGTATGTCGGCGGGATACTGGCCGACACACTCGACCGGCGCCGCATCCTTCTTGTCGTGCAGGGTGTGCTCGCCGTCACGGGAGTGACCCTCACTCTCCTGACGCTGGTCAATCGCATGCCGCCTGCATTGCTCCTAACTTTTAGCTTCGTGCTTGGTGCCGGGTCGGCGTTTTCGGTGCCCGCGTTTCAAGCGATGACAGTCGCGGTGCGGGTGGCCTCCACCTCACAGTTGACACAGAGAAAGGAAACCATCTGATGCACACAGCAAAGCCGGCGATCGGCTTCATCGGACTGGGGCAGATGGGCAGCCGCATGGCCACCAGACTCCTCAACGCGGGCTATCCCCTCACCGTTTTCGACCGGACTCAGTCGAAAGCCGACGACCTGACCCAGCACGGCGCCGCCCTTGCCGCTTCTTCTCGCCTTCTCGCGGAGCGCGTGGACGTCGTCATGCTCTCCGTCACCGATGGCGCTGCCGTCGAGCAGGTCATCCTCGGTCAGGATGGCGTGGTTCGAGGGCTGGCTGAGGGCAACGCGGTGATTGACTTGAGCACCGTTGCCCCCTCCACGTCGCGGTCTGTCTCCCAACAAGTCGCTGCCACCGGCGCCTCGATGCTCGATGCCCCAGTCTCGGGCAGCACTGCTGTTGTCGAGCAAGGGGCACTCGTCATCCTGGCGGGAGGTCAACGCGAGGTTTACGAGCAGCACCGCCCGATTCTCGAGGTGCTGGGCAAGGAGATCTTCTACATGGGTGGCAACGGGAACGGTCTGGTCATGAAACTCGTGGCGAACAGTCTCCTGGGACTCGGCATGCAAGCGCTGGCCGAGGGTATCGTCCTGGGGGAGAAAGGAGGGCTGGAGCGCGAAACTCTCCTCGGTGTCCTCGGGCACTTCGCGGTCATTGCCCCCACATTCAAGACAAAGGGTGATCCGTCTCATGGAACAGCTGGCCGGCGTCGACGGACGTGTCCAGGCCGGGACAGCGGTCGTAGGCTGAGAGGACGATGATCAAATGGAAGCGCATATGTCCGCCATCTCCTCGATGCGCACGTCGGCCCACGCTGGAGGTCATGCTGGACGAGTCCCCTGCTCATCTCCAGCGCACGTACGACCTTCAATCCGGGCTTGTTCTGATTCGACACTAATCCACGAGTAGTGCGGGCGGGATGCACTGAGCGCCGCCCGGCACGGAGAGGTAGTCTCGATATACAGGAACGCTGACTAGGGACCCGCTGCCCGATTGTTAAAGAGCCGGGCACGTCCTGTTCATCCGTCTGCCGAGAAGGCGGTAAGCAGCCAGCAGAAGAGCGTCCAGGGACACGGACACTAACAGTTCTGAAGGGATTCGAATCTCCGACGCCCAGTTCCGAAGTTTGGTAGTACAGGAGGTGGCGGCCTGTTCGCCTCTGTTCGTCAACAGTTGCCTTCGGCCGGAATCCGCGGGATTATCTGTGAACGCGACGACGGCAACCAAGCTCGAATACCGACGACGACAAAAAAAGATGCAAAAAGGATGCACCTGTGAGGGCGTTTGGAGATTCCGAAAGTACCGGTGGCAGGTGCATTCAAATGTGCCCAAGGAATCGGGACATTCTTCCCCGCAGATCGGGACACAGTGTCATGACAAGGGGACAGTGCGCACCGTAGGCTGTCCCCGAGCCTCCGATGCGGGGCTCATCGAAGATAGTTGAACGACGGAGGTTGTCATGACCGAGGCAAGATGGCTACGGATCGGCGCTGTGGCCGGAATCCTGTTCGTGGTGCTGTTGGTTGTTTCACAGTTCGTGGCGGCGAGCCCAGGTCCGAAAGACTCGACCAGCACGATCGTCACCTTTTATATCCACAACAAGACGGCTGCCCTGTGGAGTGCCTATGCTGGTATGGGTGCGGCGGTGGCACTGTTGCTCTTCGTGGCAGCTGTCTACTCGGTGCTGCGACGGAGCGAGGATCAGCCGAGTGTGGTATCCATCGTGGCCCTTGGAGCCGGCATTGCCCTCATGCCGATCATTCTCGTGAGCAGCTCGTTCTCCGTCGCCCTAGCGTGGAACGGAGCGCAGTTGGGCGATCCCGCTGTTGCTCGGGCGCTCTTCGACCTGAGCAACGCGACGCTCATCTTCTCCGATCTGGTGATCGCAATCTTCCTCGCAGCAGCCTCCCTTGCCATACTGGGGACTCGCATCCTCCCGCGCTGGCTCGCCTGGCTCGGCCTGCTGGCCGCGGCCCTACTGCTCGCCGGCACAGCGTCGCTCTTCAATCCTGGAGGCTCGTTCGGAGGCGCACCTGGGCTACTGCTGTACCTGATCTGGGTGAGCGCCACCAGTGTCCTCTTGCTACGGAAGGCCCCCCAAGTTGGTCAGGCTGAGACCACGCCAACCCGGCAGGCAAGCGCTGCCCTCGGATAAAATCTGTACGTCTTGATGGGGTATCGCCCCGCGCTTCGCTTGAACCCCTGAGGTCGTGCGAACCGGGGCGATGCCGTGCACCAGTCGCTCGGTTTGAGCTCAGGCGGTGTCTGTGGATGACACCGGTCGGGGGTCGCGGTGGCTCTACCAGGTGTAAGGACCCAAACGATCGTGGGCGCGGACCCGGTCAGCACGGCTGCCCCTCGGCTACAGGGGCGGTGGCTGGCTCTCGCGCAGGCGGCATGGGTGGCCAGCGCGGCACTGATCGCTCTGCTGATTGTGTTTGCGGTTCCGTCGTCCTTCCACTCTCTCACTACAGTCTGCACGCATGGCGCCTGCTCTGGTCCTCAGCTCACCGCTGCGCAGGCGCGGGAGCTGGGTCGAGCGGGCATCTCCATCCAGGTCTATGCGGCTGCGATCCTGGCACATGAGATCCTCTTTGCGCTGGTGTCTTTCGCCGTCGCCGCCCTCATCGTCTGGCGCAAGCGCGAGGAGCGGATCGCCCTCTTCGGCGGTCTCACTCTGTTGTCCTTTGGAGCAGCTTTCCCCAATACCCTCTCTGCGCTCGCCACCCTCCATCCGGTCGTCACGCCGCTGGTCGGGGGTGTTGACTTTGTCGGCATCAGTTGCTTGCTTGTCTTCTTCTACCTGTTCCCCGACGGCAGGTTCGTTCCGCTCTGGGGGCGCTGGGTGGTGCCCTTGGTGCTGATAGGGCTAGCCTTCCAGAGCCTTGGAGGCCAGTTCCACCGCTCGGCCGTCCTGTACGTCTGGTTCCTGCTAGGGCTTGGTGGTCCTCTTGCCGCCCAGATCTACCGCTACCGTCGCGTCTCCGGTACCCTGCAGCGGCAGCAGACCAAGGTGGTCGTGGCTGGCTTGGTCGTCGCCATTGTCGGGTTCCTGGGAGTG
>DASVZE010000426.1:0-1582 GCA_036391775.1 Chloroflexota bacterium
ATGGAGCCAATACTCGTGGAAGGGGGAATATGTCCGTTCGAGGTCGAGTCGTCCAGTGCGGCCATATTAAGCGCGGGGTCCCAGGAAGGCAGGGCACCTTCCTCTGGGAAACTGGACATGGACACCGGGAGGTGCCGAAGCGCTGGACGAGAACGCGGTACAGCTCGATTACATCAGCTCGTCCCGCGCTCCGACGGAGAGCCGGTAGACTGCGGCACAATGACCCGAAGCGCTTGGGGACAAATACGATAGTCCAACGGTGGCCGCAGGAGCCGTACTTCACCATCTGTCGAAACCGGAGTTGTGTCGTCGGTCGTCAGAACGACGATAAGCTGCGAGGTCGCTAACGCGTGCGGGCCGTGGTGGTGGAGATGGTTTTCTTGCGGGAGCCGGGTCGCACTGGCGGTGAAGTGGCCGGGATCTGGCTCATCAAGAATCAAGCACGAGAGCACGCCTTCATCGAGGCGCGACCGGAATCGCCGGTGGAGAGGATCGGGTTCGTATCGGTTGTTGCCCACGAAGAGGAATGAGCCGTGAAAGGTCTGCGTCCGGCCGGCGGCAGTGAACGAGACCCTGGAAGGGTAGGGCTGTTGAGCCATGAGAAGCGCCGCCTCGAGCGTCGCCGGGCCTCTCCCGTGCCGCTGTCCAACGCGATCTCGTAGCTGCACCAGGCGCGGATAGAGACCGATGCTTGAGTTGTTGAGGAAGAGATTGCCGTTGACCGAGGCCACGTCGATGGTCTTCACGTGCCCAGCCCGCAGCACCTGCAGAGCATGGCGCATGCCGTGTGCAAGTCCGATGTCGCGGGCGAAATGGTTGAAGGTTCCCACGGGAAGAACGCCAAGCACCATCCCATGGCCGGCCAGAATGGCAGCAACCCCGTTTACCGTCCCATCGCCTCCCGCTGCCACAAGGGTCGTTGCACCCGACGAGAGCAGTTCCTGGCAGCAAAGCATGACATCATCAAGAGGATCGAGGACATGAATCTGGGCGTGAGGCAGAGCGTCCTGAATGAGAGTAACCGTATCCATGACTGCATGTCTGGTCACATATCCGGACCGAGGGTTCAGAATCACTCCGGTTGTCGCTGCCACATCCTGTGCTGATCTCTTTGCCATCATCTCCGTCCTCGAAGTAGTGCACTGAAACGTGAGCAGCTCCAGAACCAAGAGGGGTAACCGCAAACCTCGCTCCTGAAAAACCCTTTCCCTCAGGCACTTCTGCGATCGACCGGCTGCGGCTGGCTGCTCGATGTTCCAAGACCGAGCTCCTGGCGCAGCTTGAAGTGTTGCATGACGGCGGCCTGGCTCAGCAGCCCGACCAGCCGCCCGTTATCCACTACGGGAAGCTCGTGGCGCCGGTGCACGGTCATTAGGCGCAGCGCGTCCATCACTGGCATGGTTGAGGAGACTACCTCCAGTCGATCGGCAGGAGTCATGGCGAGATCCACCGAGACGTGCGGCCACTGGTCCTGAGAAACGCGCTGGACATCGGTCATGGACAGGATGCCCCGCAGATGACTGTCGGTTGCCACCGGCAATGCTCGCTGTCCTTCCCGCAGCAGGTAGTTGTGCACCGCCTC
>DASVZE010000427.1:0-2798 GCA_036391775.1 Chloroflexota bacterium
GGAGGACGGAAAACTCCCGTTCGCTGCGTAGTCGAAGCGCTGCGCGGCTGGTGACCAGCACCTTCAATTGAGGGCACATTGCCACGAGGTCAGCCACGAGGGCTGCTGCGGTCATCACGTGCTCGAAGTTATCCAGCAGCATTAGCATCTGCCGGTCGCGCAGCGAGGACTGTATGAGAGCCTGCAAGGGTACACTGCCGAACTCCATCAAGCCGAGAGCCTGTGCGATGGCTGAAGGGACCAGGGTGGAGTCGGTGAGCGCAGCCAGGGGAATCCAGATCGTACCATCAGTGAAGGCGGGTTGCAGGTGAGCCGCCACATCAATGGCAAGGCGAGTCTTTCCCACGCCTCCGGGCCCAGTGAGAGTCAGCACCCGAACGTCGTCGCGGTACAGAAGCTCGACCGCTGTGCGGACGTCCCGCTTTCGCCCGATGAGAGGGCTCGGAGGCATCGGAATGTTACTGCGGGTGCCATGTCTGGAGTCAGATGAGGGAGCGATACTCCGTGGTCTGGCGGCTGCTGTAAGAGTTCTAAGATCGGGTGGGGGCAGGGCCAAAGCCTGGACCAGCCGCTCCAGAGTGTCTCGGTAAGGGCGCCGCAGCCCTTGCTCGAGATAGCGCAGGCCGCGCACGCTCAGCTCGGCACGCTCGGCCAGCTCTTCCTGGGTCAGCCCGGCAGCAGTCCGGTAGCGCTTGAGCAGATCACCGAAGGAGGCGTGCTCGTGTGGCCTCGCACCCGTTTCCATGTCGTTTCCTTCCGACCGCACGCTGATCAAATGCCCAGCCGGGTCAGGTGTCAGTCATCATAGCAAGCACAGGTAGACCCTCCTCGCCAAACTGTGCCGGTCAGTGTGCCGGTTGCTGTTCCTGGTTAGCAAGAGGCTCCCAGCGTACGGTGGGTATGAGAGAAAGCTCGGAGCTCTTGAAGCAGGCTGCAGCCGGGCTGCCACAACCGGAGGTCCTGATGAACTGGCCCGTCTATGGTCTGGATAACAGTTCGGGTCGGAGAAACATCGCATGAGACGCCGAACGGCGTACACCACAAGGAGGACAGATCAATGGTAACGGTGACCGGTGGCATCGTGCGGAAACCGGGCGACGGCACCCGTTTCATGTTCTGGAGCGGTGAAGAGTTCATTTGGAAGGTGACGGGAAGCGACACGGACGGCGTGCTCGACATGGGAGAGCTAGTTGTCGAGCCGGGTATCGCAGTGCCGGAGCACATCCACCATAGGAACGACGAGACTTTCTACATACTGGAGGGCCGGTTGAGCCTTGCGGTTGAGGGTGACGTCCATGACCTCGAGCCTGGAAGCTTTGTCTTCGTGCCCCGCGGCGTGCGGCATATGTGGCGAAATGTAGAGGCGGAGCGCGCGCGGATCCTGCTCACCTTTACTCCGGGCGGCATGGACGGCTACTTCGCGGAGGTCAATCCTCTCCTGCAGGAGCCGATGGATCTGAAGCGGATATTGCCGGTATGCGCCAAGTACGGATACGAGCTGGTGGGCCCGGTGCCTGATCGCCCCTAAAGTCCTGTCTACGATCGAAACCTATTAGCTCATTCAATGACAGGACGATGAGCCGCTCAACTTAATCTCGGGTTTCAACCCCCTGGAAAGTCGCTCGGGTAAGTCGCTACTCCCGGTTGGGCACGCCGTAGCGCAGCCCGTCAATGACCAGGTCGAGCATCTTGCCGACGCTGTCGCGCCACTCGGGACCAGCGGGGAGGTACCAGATGCCGTTCATGACACGCATCACGTCTGTGGGGTCGACATCCGCGCGCAGGGTGCCGTCCACAGCACCTGCGTCGAGGAGCAGGCGGAGTGCGCCGAGGATTTGCTCGCGGGTCTCAGCGAAAAGTGGGGAATCGGACGATGCGGCGCGCAGGGCGTTCCCCATAGCGCGCTTGGTGGCGATGTAGTCGGCGAAGCGCTCCGCCCATGCCCGCAGAGCTTCGTCCGCCGGCTGCGACCTGAGGAGACCCGCGGCAGTCGAGCACAGCTCGTTCACTTCGTGACGGTACGCAGCTGCGACCAGCGCGTCTCGGTTCGGGAAGCGGCGGTACAGCGTCCCGATCCCGACGCCGGCCCGCGCCGCGATGGTCTCGAGGGCAACGTCCTCGCCCTCCTCGGCGAACGCCTCGGTCGCCGCGGCGAGCAGCTTATCCCGGTTGCGCTGCGCGTCGGCCCGCAACGGGCGCGCGTTCAAGGTCTCGGTCACAGATATCACCTCAGGACTTGACTAAACGGAGACTCCTCCGTTTATACTGATCATGAAACGGAGCCTCCTCCGTTTCATGATACGCCAAGTCCATCAGGAAGGGGACAACTGCGCAATTCAGGCTTGCTGCGCTGGACGACGCCCACGTACCGCCGGCCAACAGCGGTTGGCGAGTGTCTCGCAGTCTGACGAATGATCTCTCTGCTGAGCAGCCGATTCCAGTTAACACGAAGGGAAGTGATGCCCATGTATGACCCGACTTTTATGCACCACGTCACGATGGCAGTCCACGAGGATCGCGTGTTCAATCTGCGACTTACCCGGCACGACAGCATACACCTGTCCAGCGGTCTCCCGCGTCGCAGTCCAGGAATTCGCGGGAGAGTGGTGAGCCGGCTGCACTCATCTTCGGGACAGCAGAAATTGTCACCGCATGATGATGTTCGGCCGTGCTGCGTGCCTGCAGGGCGTCCGTAGGAGAGGAATCCGTGGAATACACGACGCTTGGCAACACGAGTCTGGAAGTCTCACGGATCTGGCTGGGCTCTATGAGTTTATGCCGTGGCCGCGCTCGTGGTT
>DASVZE010000428.1:0-7411 GCA_036391775.1 Chloroflexota bacterium
ATGCAACGTTTCTTCACATACGCAGAGCTGGCAAGTCTGCGGCCCGGTGATCTCCGATTACGGCGGACCTGGGTGCGCCGCGTTGGCCGCCGGATCCAGGGCATGGCCGGCGAGCCGGGTGGCTATCAGGATCTTTTCCGGGCGCTCGGGTTCAGACTCGATCATGCCGGGGCTCGCCACATCCGTCTCACCGAAAACGATAACGAAAGCGAGCTGACCCTGATTTGCGAAACACCGAGCGATACGCGCGACTTTGCGGGAGTGCAACCAGTCACGCACCTGGGCGCGCAGGAGCGCGCAGAGCTGCGCGCCTCTGCCCGGAGCCGGAGGCGGCGCGGCGGTGTGCGCTCTCTGCTGGCACGGTGAGCAATCTCGAGAACGTTGATCTGCGACTGGGCCGATTCGACGCCCATGGTACGACGCGCGCCCTCTACCATGGCCGTCTGATCGAGATTGAGCACGGCATCCCGGGCGAGCTTGTGCGCGCTGAGATTGTGGGACAGCGCCGGCGGCGCGGCCGGATCACGGAGGTGCTGGAAGCGGCGCCGGATCGGGTCGAGGCGCCCTGTGACTATTTCCGCGACTGGCACTGTGGCGGCTGTCAGTGGCAGCACATGACCTACGAGGGCCAGCTTGCACGCAAACGGCACGAAGTCGAGGCTGCGATGCGCGCCGCCGGGCTCGATGTGACAGTCGAGACCATCCACACACCATCCGAGCCCTGGCGCTACCGCAGCACGGCGAGCATTTCATTGGGAAAGAGCGCCGGATTCCGCCGACAGGCATCGCTAGCCATTGTGCCCATACGCGACTGTCCGATATCTCATCCTGTCATTGGCCGGGTCATGGCCTCACTGAACGACGCGCTGAAAGCCGGCGCGCTACCAGATTTCCGGGGACGCGTGCGGGTGGACGTCCGCTTGACGGATCGAGAGCGACTGCTCGCGTGCGTGCGGCCCTCTCCGGAGGAACGGCCACCGAGCGATACCGATCTGATCACACTGGCGGACGTTCTGAGCTCGCTAGACGAAGTGATCGGCGTGTCGGTTCTGCATACTGACGGGTCCATCAAGCTGCTGTCTGGCGGCGACATCTTTGGCACCACCAGCGTCGATGGCCGGGCTGTATCGCTAGCAGCTGCATCGTTTTTTCAGACCAATCTCGATCTGCTGCCGGTTCTCATCCGCCGGATCCGGGAAGAAGCAGCGCCGCTCCATCGCAAGCGCGTCGCCGACGTCTACGGCGGTGTCGGCATCTTTGGACTCTTTCTGGCCTCCGAGGCAGATGAGGTGGTGATCATTGAAAGCGACGGTCTCGCCGTGCAAGCGGGAGAGCGTACGTGTACGAACTGGGGACTGAGTAATGTGCGGTTTGTGACCGCGCGGGCCGAGGACGCCCTGGCCGATGAGTCGTTCCATGTGGTGATCGTTGATCCGCCACGCTCCGGACTGATGTCACCAGTGCTCGAGGAACTGCTCAGTCAGCGGCCGGAGCGGATCCTCTACGTCTCCTGTCTGGCACAATCGCTAGCTCGCGATGCGAGCGTGCTCGCGGTGGGCGGATATAGCGTCGAGCACCTCGAGCTTTTCGACTTTTACCCACAGACGTACCACGTGGAGATGCTTGCGGTGTTGCGCCCAGCGGTCGGATAGAGAAGTTACACGGCAGTGCAATCAGGGAGTTCAGCATGCTAGAGGCATGCGACAATTAATCGATGAGTACCATCCAGATCAAGAACGTGTCACCCGAGATTCATGATGCTGTGCGTCACCACGCGTCCGAAGAGGTCATGACGGTGAGCGACTACCTCCTTGATCTGATCCAGCGCGATCTCGAAGTGCCCGCGCGCAGAGCATGGGCTGCACGCCTCGCTACCCGTCAGACGACAAACATTGATGTGATTGCGGCACTGGAGACCGCTCGCGCCGAACGCGAGCAAGAGATTGCCGGGGGCTGAGTCTGCCGCCCATAGTCGTTGATGCCTCCGCGTTGTTGGAGTTCATTCTCGCAACCCCGCGAGATTCCGTCATACGTGATGCAATCGGCGATTCCCAAATGGTCGCTCCTGATCTCATCACTGTTGAGGTTCTCTCCACCCTCCGCCGACTTGTGCGTCAATCGCTCCTATCAGATTCCCGCGCGGAGCAGGCTGTCGCCGATTTACTGGATGCTCCCATACACTACTTTTCCGCGTTGCCTCTTGCAACCGTAATCTGGCAATTGCGTCACAATCTCGCCGCATATGACGCGACCTATATCGCGCTCGCCGCCACCCTCGATTGTGCCCTCGTAAGTCGAGATACTCGCCTCGCTCGCGCTCCCAACCTTCCGATTCGAATCCTCGTTCCATAAGAGTTGGCGATTGGCCCTACATAGCCGGAGCATTCAAGTTCGGACGTCATGATGAAGCTGCCCGCGCGTTGTACCCTACAGAACGTGCTGGAGGTCTCTTATCAAAGTGAGTGCCTGCCAGCTCTGAAGGGCTGAAACCGTGCGCCGAGGCATCTGGACCACCGCCATCCTGCTATTCGTGATTGATATGTGCCGTTCTGGCGCCCTGCCGGCAGCCTATGCGCACACCACACTCTCTGCTCCGGCAAACCAACTGGCCGCGGCCAGCAACCGGTTGGGCTTTGCTCTTCTGCACCGACTGGTCGCCTCCAAGTCCAGTCGCAACCTCTTTGTCTCTCCACTCAGTGCAACCCTGGCGCTCAGTATGACGTATGACGGAGCGCGTGGAGGCACGGCAGGCGCGATGGCAGCGGCGCTCCAGCTCAACGGCATGACCCAGACCGAGGTGCGCAACGGGGCTCGCACCTTACTCGGCTCGCTGCAAAGCGCGGATCCGCACGTTCAGCTGGATCTGGCCGACTCGCTCTGGATGCGGCAAGGCGTGCCCTTCCAGGCGTCCTTCCTGGAGCATGCGCGGACCGACTACAGCGCCACCGCCCGCACTCTGGACTTCACCGCGCCCTCGGCTCCAGCCACAATCAACAGTTGGGTCAGCCACGCAACCCACGGCAAAATCACTGAGATCATTGGTCGCATACCGCCGGCCATGGTGATGTATCTGCTCAATGCGGTGTACTTCAACGGTGAGTGGACGGTTGCCTTCGATCCCAAGAGGACGGCGCCAGGCCCCTTCATCACCTCCAATGGAGCGACGGTCCGCGTGCCATTCATGAACCGGACGGGTGGCTTTGAGTCTGGTCCAAGTGGGAATGCGGAGATCGTCAGCGTGCCGTACGGGCGTGGACGGTTCAGCATGGTCATTGCCCTGCCCACCGGAAAGTCAACGCTCGCCGGAATCGCGCGATCATTGAATGCTTCCGCCTGGGCCGGCTGGCTTTCCACACTGCACACCGCTCCTAAGAGCCAGCAGCTTTCACTGCCCCGATTCTCCATGTCCAGCGCGTTGAATCTTCGGAAGCAGTTGGCAGGTCTGGGCATGGGCCGGGCATTTGCCCGCGATGCGAACTTCTCCGGACTCTGCACTATCCCTCGCTGCCGTATCTCGGAGGTAAAACAGAAGACGTATCTCAAGGTGAACGAGCAGGGGACCGAAGCGGCCGCCGCCACCGGCGTTGGAATTGGCGCTACCGCTATGCCCCAGCCCATCATCGTCGACCATCCATTCTTTTTAGCAATCCGCGATGCGCGTACCGGCGCCATCCTCTTCGTGGGAACGGTGGACAATCCGTCCGGATAGATCCTCTCAAAAAGAACTGACGCACCGGATAAACCGGTGCGTCAGAGTTGTCTGCTTCGAGAGATATTGGGCTACGGCTGGATGATGATCGTCCCCTTCATCTTGGGATGAAGCGAGGAGTAGTACCGGAAAGTGCCCGGCTGCATGAAGGTGTAGTGGACGCTCTGTCCCTTACGCAGCACGTGATTGAACTTCCAGCTGTGAGTCAGGCTGGTGATGGTCTGACGCGTTGCGGTGCTGTTCTTCCAGGTTACGCGAACGCCTACACTGCCCGTAATGGTGCGTGGCGCAAAGGAGAATTTGCCGGCTGAGACCCGGGCCACGACGCGCTGATACGGCGCCGGTACCGGATACGCGGCCAGCGGTGGCGCGGTCGCCGTTCCCGTGGGCGTGGTAGTCACTGTTCCCGTTCCGGACGGGGTCGTTGTCATCGTCCCCGTGGTTTGCTGCAGCGTGCGGCCCTGCGCGCCAAGGGGATGGAACACAAGGAGGCCCACCATCCCCACGATCAACGCGCTGAGAAAATAGAGTATATATTGCTTGCCGGCAGCCGATCTCATAAGCAGATACCTCCTTACGTTTCCGTCCCTTTGTTTTACCTTATGCCGCAACTCTGACAATGTCAAATAAGAAATGACTGAGAAGAGATTACTCGTCTGTCTCCTGCCACTTGCCGTGTGATTTGATCAGATCGACCAGCCGATCATCGGCCTCAGCCGCCGGTACACCTCTCTCCACACACTCCTTGCCTACATAGAGGTTGACCTGGCCGGGTGCGCCGCCAACATAGCCGAAGTCGGCGTCCGCCATTTCTCCTGGGCCATTGACAATGCAACCCATAATGGCAAGCTTGACGCCTACCAGATGCGCGGTACGGCTCTTGATCCGTTCCGTCGTCTCTTGCAGGTCAAAGAGTGTCCGGCCACAGGAGGGGCAGGCCACGTAGTCGGTCTTGAACAGCCGCGCACCGGCCGCTTGCAGGATGTTGAAAGACAGCGGCGTGCTGTCATCCAGTCCGCCTATCATCACGGCGTCGCCAATGCCATCGCAGAGTGGAGAGCCGAGCGCGATGGAAGATGGGATTAGCGGGTCGCCTGTGTTGTCGGTATGCAGCAAGATAGGTGGGTCCAGATCTCTCTCGGCAGCTCGTGCTGCCAGCAAGCGGTAGGCGTGTATACGCTCTCTTGCTGGCGCGGTCAGGCACAACACGACCGGCGTGTCGTGCTCCACAGCGACGGCCGCTGCATCGAGCAAGCGATCCACTGCATCCGACCTTTGCTCTGCATTGTCGATTTCAGTCTCCAGCAACAGCGTCTTGCCGGCATCGTGCACCGCGACGGCCAGCAGCGTGATATTGTCGCCGGTCCGAACTCGCTGCATGACGGCATCGGCGTGCGGTAGAGCATCCAGCAGCAATGCTGAATCATCGCTCTCTGCGGCGACAGCCAGCTGTGCTTGCGGCCACTTTTGAAGTCGCTGTGCGATGCGCTTCAGCGCTTCCAGATCCGTCACCCCTGTCAGGTGTACCAACGTTGCGTCGGGCTTGGGCTTGCGGCGTCCCGCCGGACTGGCCCAGCGCAGCACTCGCGCCAGTGCTGCCGGCTGCTCTGTGAGTGGCCCCGCGATCTCAGTGATCACTGCGACCGGCTGCGACCCGCCGATCGACACGCCACCCAGACCAACCTCTGCACACGGGCGTCGCTCGTAGTGATACGGATCCCACGATATATCCGCATTTTCGCGGGCTGGAGCACGGTCGTTGTGACGGCTGTTGTAACGTTCCGCGAGGGCGAAGGCAACCGGAATCTCCGCCTCTGGTTCCTCGGTGAGCGACACTCGAATGGTGTCACCAATTCCATCCTCCAGCAGGCTGCCGATGCCAATGGAGGACTTGATGCGTCCGTCTGCGTCGTTGCCGGCCTCCGTCACACCCAGGTGAAAAGGATATTCCATGCCGAGCTCGGCCATGCGAGCGGCCAGCAGCCGGTAGGCAGCGATCATGACCTTGGGGTTAGAGGCCTTCATGGAAAGGATGATCTCGCGGAAGTCGTTCTTCTCGCAGATACGGACGAACTCCAGGGCCGATTCCACCATGCCCTCCGGCGTGTCGCCGAAGCGGTTCATAACGCGGTCGGAAAGCGAGCCGTGATTGGTGCCGATACGCATGGAAATGCCGCGCTCCCGGCACTTGAGAACCAGTGGTGTGAACCGCTCTTCCACGCGCTCCAGCTCGGCCGCGTACTGCTTGTCAGTGTACTCACGCTGTGCGAATTTCCGGGAGTCGGTGTAATTGCCTGGGTTGACGCGGACCTTGTCGGCAAAATCGGCCGCCGCCAGCGCCGCCGCTGGGCTGAAATGGATATCGGCCACGATGGGCGCGTAAATGCCGCGTGCGGCAAGCTGCTCCTTGATAGGACCCAGGCAACGCGCGTCGGCCGGAGTGGGAGTGGTAATACGCACGATCTCACATCCGGCTCGCACCAGCCGCTCGGCCTGATCGACTGTGGCGGGAATGTCTTTGGTCAGTGTGGTGGTCATGGATTGAACGCGGATGGGATTATCGCCCCCCACCCCGACGTCGCCGACCATAACCTCACGCGTGCGGCGTCGCCGAAAGCTGTAAAGATCGGGGACGTATGGAAGCTGGAATGTAAGCACGTAAACCTCAAGCGACGCGGAGCCGTTCTGGCCCCGCGTCTCTAGTCTTATTGTAAAGGCTCGAGCTTACCGTCCATACGCGTTATGCCGGATGTCCAAACTGTCATTGGTGTATCCATCGGGTGCTAAACTATGTCAACAACATATCCTTCTCTCCCGCGCGCGAAGCGCGGGCTTCTTTATCTGGAGGCCCGGCATGAACGGGCAAGATCGCTACTACATCACAACCACTATCCCGTACGTTAACGGACGTCCTCATATCGGGCATGCGCTCGAGTTCGTGCAGACCGACGTCTTCGCTCGCTATCACCGCTTGTGCGGCGACGACACGTATGTGCTGACTGGCACCGATGAGAACTCTCTGACAAACGTACTCGCCGCCGAGCGCGAGGGCATCTCACCGCACGCGCTGGTCGACCGCAACTCCATCTGGTTCAAGAATCTGGCCGACAGCCTCCACTTCCGATACGACCAGTTCATCCGCACCGCGGTCGATCCTCGCCATCTCCGGGCCAGCCAGAAGATCTGGCGCGCGGTGGAAGCGACAGGCGATATCTACAGCAAGAGCTACAGCGGCCTCTACTGTCCGCGCTGCGAGCAGTACTACGAGGAATCTGAGCTGATTGATGGGCTCTGTCCCGAGCATCGCATTGCGCCCGATCTGGTCGAGGAGGAGAACTACTTTTTTCGCCTCTCGCGCTACACCGAGCAGCTGCAGGAGCTGATCAGCACCGACCGTTTCCTGATCCTGCCGGACTTTCGCAAAAACGAGGTGCTCAGCTTTATCTCGGGCGGGCTGCAGGACTTCAGCATCTCCCGGTCCCAGGAGCGAGCGCGTGGCTGGGGCATTCCCGTGCCGGGCGATCCCTCGCAGGTGATGTATGTCTGGTTCGACGCGCTGACCAATTACATCAGCGCGCTCGACTACGCCGACGAGGGCGAGCTGTTCCGACGCTACTGGCTGGATAACCCGCAGCGCGTCCACGCGCTCGGCAAGGGAGTCATCCGCTTCCATGCCGTCTACTGGCCCGCGATGCTGCTCTC
>DASVZE010000429.1:0-5097 GCA_036391775.1 Chloroflexota bacterium
GTCAGTATACCCGTCACATGGAATCAGGCATCCATGGATGTGTCATAAATAGTGTGCCGCCTTCGTACACCCCATGGGTAGATCGCCGGCCCATGTCGACCAGTCCGTAGGCGTTTCCCCGCGTGGCGACCCATCTTGCCACGCCACCTGGGGAAGAGCGGCAGGACCCGCGGGTTCTGTCCTACGTCTCTCGACACGTATTTCTGTGGAAACACGTCGCAACCCTATGCGACCGGTAATCTAGAGATATCCCCATGCAATCTCTTCTCCGCCTCTCTACCCTTTTCCTCATCGTGCTGTGCACGGGTATCGTCTCATTGCGGTCAACCTTGGCCGCCGGATCGTCCGGCTCGAGGCAAGGGCCATACCTGCTGCAGCAGCTGCAGAAGCTCAGTGCCGGCAATTGGGCGCGCGTGGCCGGACTTGACACCGGTCTGCCGCCCCGCGTTAACGGGCATGACGAATTCGCCGCGGCCTGGACCAAAGAGATCATGAAATCGCTTCATGGACTGCATGTCGGTGTTTACCATCAAACATTTCACACGCCCGGATTTCGGGAACTACCGGCCAGTAAGCCGGGGTCGAACGTCGTGGTGACTGTGCCGGGCAGCCAGGATCCCGGGCATGCCGTCGTGCTGGTCGCGCACTACGATGGTGAGCCGTTCTCCAAAGGCTCCGCTTTCGACGATGCCAGCGGCTGCGTCGTCATGCTCGGAGTAGCAAAGGAGCTGGGCGCTTTGTGGAGAAGCAAGGGCCGTCCCGCACTCAGCGTGGAGTTTGTACTATTCGACGCCGAGGAGCAGGGTTTGGTCGGATCCAGCGCCTTCGCCTTCGATCTGCATCACGGAGCGATCATGCCGCGGCCTGTTGTGGTGGTCGACGAGGAGCAAAGCGGAATCGGCTATCCGGCCCGGCCGTTTGGACTGCTTTCCAACGATCCGTTCCCAAGCTATGCCGTGGTCGGCGAGCCCATACCGTCGTTTATCTCGCGGTATATCGGGCACATTACGCCCTGGAAACCGAGCGCCATCAAACAGCTGACCAATCGACTCATGACGGATCGCGGGTCCGCCTTTCAGCGTTTGCACGCTGTGTACTCACCGCTTTCCTTCCGCGGAGGCTCCACGCCCGCCTTTTCCAATGAGGAAGAGTATTTCCTCGAGATCGGCCCCGTCAGCGAGTGCTGTAGCGACAACATTCCATTCGATGTGCTCGGCATTCCTACTGCAACCTTTGTCGGCAACGGAGACTTCTACTCGTCGAAACCGAAGGACTGGTCATACCCATTCGATCAACCCGGAGATACCCTGACCGCCATGGCCTGCGATACCGGCGGCTCCCCGCAGCCGTTACCGGCGCTGGGAGCGGCGCTCGATCTGCCGCGTGTGCTGTCGGTCGACCTGGTCGGCCAGTACGCGCCCGCGCGGAGGGGCAAGACATCCCTTTCCGTGTTTTCCTCTCTGCCGCAAGCAGGCGATGCCATGGAATTCTCCGTTGCCGGCGGAGGTAAGGCGATGTGGAGCTTTGGCGATGGGTCGCACGCAACCGGAACGTCTGCCACGCACACATTCAAGCGGCCGGGCAGCTACACCGTGACGGTCCGTGCCGGAAGTGCGGCGACCTCCGTCAAGCTCTCCGTACCCGGACAGCAACCGCCATACAAGAACTCCTTCCCCATTCCGCTGGCCCCGCCGCGCATCCGGCCCTGGAACCCGACGGAGCTTCAGAACATCGCCGGATGCCACTAGAGGGAACACCCTTCAGGATCATCGCGTGATGAGATGTTCAGCCAGCGCGTTGCCGAAGCGGTCTACCTTGACCTGCACGGCAAGCGGCCCGGGATTATCGCCGATGCGCTGGGCTGTACCCTCCGGCAGGTAGACATCCTCGATACCGTACTTCACGATGACCGCAGCAGCACCGTCGCTGCTGTTGGAGTCCACCGTTCCACGGATCAAGGCATCATGTAATGCGACGCTGTGGAAGCTATGCCAGGCGGCGACGGCGTGCCAGTCTTGCCCCTTCCCCTTTGCCAGCTCGACGTAGATCGTATTGCCGGGATAAAAAGGATCGTTGCCCTGGTGGTTGTCGCCGCGGAGGGTGTCCGTCTTGAGCTGCGAGATGCTGTATCGCAGGTGGATGTAACTTCCGCTGAATGGGGAGCGCGGATCAACCGGCACGGTCTGCAGAGTGACGGTCGTCCCCGTCCAGATTGTGTACTGCTTGAATCCGATGACGCCAAAGAGCAGCACAAACTGGAACAGCACGACTCCGCCGAAGCGCATTGCTCGCGTTTTCATTACCTATGCTCCCGAGTGCAAGATCTGCGAGCCGGAGACTGCCATGGAGGAGAGAAGCCGTCGACGTAGCCACTCCATGCCGGCTCCAACAGCCAGCAACAGCGCACCACCCACCATGAAGAAGCTCGACGTGCCCAGCTGCGAGTAGAACATATCGAAGTAACGCGACATCAGGCCCAGCGCGATGAGCGGAATGCTGATGTTGATCAGATGCGCTCGATTGTCTATATAGCCCCGAACGCCCACCAGCACCGCAATTCCGAAGAAGAGCAGGTTGAACAGAAGGGGATACCTGCCGGCCCACTGAGGCTGGGCCGCGACCAGTCCAACCGCAAGCGCCGTGCAGCCGAACGCGGCAACTTCCAGCCGCGCCGCCCGATCGTTCCAGCGCTTCATACCAAGCGTTCCGGCGGCAGCCAGCGCAACCAGAACACCTGCTGTAAACCAGAGTGGGATGTGCAGGTGCGACAGGTTCTGTTCTTGCGCCGCCCTCCAGAAGTCGCCAAAGGTCAGAACGTAAACAGGAATCAGAATCGTGAGCAGGCCAAGAGCGCTATAGATCCGGCTGAACTGCCTCATGCCGGAGCGCAGCTCATGGAGGTGACCCAGAGCGTAGACGACAATGCCGAGCAATATGTAAGCGAGGGGAACGGCATAACTCTCCGGCGTGTTCGGGTAGTGCTGCTCCAGCACCCACCCGACCCAGCCGAGAGCATCGGCCAGCCCCAGAAGCAGCAGCTCTGCCGCCCCTAGCACGTAGGCTAGGGGAAGGATGCCGGCAGCACCCAGCAAGAGCATGATAGGGTTGTCGACCGGCAGGTTGTAAATCTGTGCCAGAAGGAAAAGGCCCGCCTGGAAGAGGATCGCGCCCAGAACGATAAGACTCGCTCCCAGGCGCGGCAAAACCCGCCAGCGAAACTGAATGATATACCCCGCGGCGTAGGCGGTACCTGTCGCGCCGAACACCAGCACGGCTTTGGACCAGGAAGGTAAAACGGTCCAGTTGGCGGCAAAGAACAGAATGACTCCGGCGCCCAGGACGGCGGCGCCAAGCAGAGATATAAAGACTGTTGCCGCATTGAGGCGAAAAGCTCGCAACATACGCTGAGCGCCCCCTCCGTAATAGCGGGACAGGATGGCGGATGCCTGGTTCCCGTCGATCAGCTTGTCGCGCTCCCACCCCCGAATCTCGACCGCGAGCCGGCTTCGAAAGACCTCCTCGCTGCTACGATCCGACATCGTGCACCCCCTCTGTGTCATGCAAGACAGTCACAAGTGCCTTGCAGCATCTACCGTACGGCGCCCGGGTCCCCTTCACATCGGTGAAAGCACGTACGGGTACAACACATTTATTCACAGTGCATGAGGAACATGCCGGGTCCGCGCCTCGCGGTCGAGTTCGGTCCTTTTCGTCATCCATCTCGTGGTGGCCGCACAGCGCTACTGTGTGTCAGACGCGGTCTGAGGACCCGCTTCGGATATGGCGACCCGCCGCGCGCGCCCGTGATTTGTAGGGGACGTGCCTTTGTGCCGTCCCGCCTGATGTATCACGCTTCTCGCTGCCGTTACATGGACAGCACACGTGCCCAATGGAATTATCCTCATCTGGCAGAAGGGATTGTCGAGCCAGCCAAAGCGCCCGCTGCGGAATACCTCGACCGATCCTCTCGCGCCTCCGTCATCGCGAGACGCCGCGATGTTTGGGCGGGACGGCACAAAGGCACGTCCCCTACGCTTCTATGGCATTGGTGACAAGGCTGCCACACCCCAAGCGGGTCCCCAGACTGCATCTGACCCGTATTGGCGCTGGGCCGTCCCCTGCGTTTTACACGAGGTTCAACCGACGCTAGCTCGTGGCAGCCCGCTTCACATTTCGGCGGTGCGCGCGCTTGTAGAACGCGGTTGCGTCGGCCAGCTCGGGCACGGCGGCATTCGGTGCGGTGCGCAAACCGTGCAGGTACGCTGCATTGCGCCGGAGCAGCTCGGGGCCGGCTATCGACCCGTGGGCGGGCACCACAATGCGCGCCCTGGATGCCCAATCCTGGAGGGCCACAGACCACTCATCAGTTGAGCCCTCTCCCACCAGCGGAATGGGATCCTCCGCCGCATCGCCGGCAAAGAGCAGCCGGCGCTCCGGCAGGTACGCCACCGTACAGTCGGAGGTGTGTCCCGGCAGCAGGTGCAGCTCGACGTGCAATCCGCCGAGGTCGAGCTCCAGCTCTCCTTCAAAGGCAATGGTCGCCGGCCGCAACGTTACCTCATTGAAGTGCGGCTCCTTACGCTGCCGCGCTCGCAGGGTACGCTTCCCTTCGGCAAGCTGGCGCGCCAGGGTACGCCGGTGCGCGATAACGGGCGCCTCCGCGAAGGCTGCGTTTCCCCACCAGTGGTCCCAATCGGCGTGCGAGTTGACGATCATCAGCGGCAGGCCAATGCTTGCCACCAACTCCCGCACCTCGTTCAGCTGGTCGGGATGAGCGAGTGTATCCAGCAATATGGTGGATCGTTCGCCGCACACCAGCAGAGCCCGCACGTCGACACCCGGTTCGCACGGTGCCTCGACGGCAAAGATGTTCTCCAGCACCGGCCGGATAACCGTGCTGGAGCTCACGATGTCACTCATCGATGAAAGGCGGAAGTGGTCAGCTGACGATGGTGGATGTTGGCTCCGCTTGCAGCACGCCTGACGCACTCTCCCCGTCATTCAGGCGGCCGATCTCGTAGTAGCGCACTCCCTGCTGGAACCTCTTATCTCTCCAGGCCCCGAAGTTGTCCACGATAACGGTTCCGGGGCGAACAA
>DASVZE010000430.1:0-1918 GCA_036391775.1 Chloroflexota bacterium
CAGACGACGGTCAGTGCCTGCCCATGGAGTTCGTAGTCATATTGCAGTGCCAGATCGTACTCAAACGTATCCACGGCACTCACCACAAGGGTCTCCGGCGCACTGATCGCGCTGGGCGTCCAGAAACTCATCTCGAGGACATTCCGGCGCTTCCAGGTAGCGATGGCTACCGAACCACTATTGTATGGCCGGAGTTGGACCGCGGTGTTATCCACCGTGTCCTGAACAAGGCGTTGCGGACTTGACCAGGCGGGCGCAGAGTCACTCCGGGTGCTGTACCATACTTGCCACCGGCCTTCTTTCCACCACTGCCAGGAAACGACAAGGGGTTTTCCTGTGGTGCTGAGGTGGGCGATGTCAGGAAGCTGCTGCGGGGACGAGGCAGGACTTGCCGAGATGACGGTGACGGTGCTATCCCATTGGTTTGAGGACATGTTGAAGCGCTTGGCCGCGATCTGGGACTCGGTGGCCGTGCGGCGTTCGAACACCATCCAGGTATCAGGTGGACTCCCTTGACTGAGCCACACCTCATGCGGAACCACCGGGTGGAACTCCTCGGCAAGACCGGTCGTAAGCGTGTCGACCTTGCCCCAG
Organism: Chloroflexota bacterium; assembly: GCA_036391775.1. Classification (GTDB taxonomy): domain Bacteria; phylum Chloroflexota; class UBA5177; order UBA5177; family UBA5177; genus DASVZE01. Next base: position 595 of record DASVZE010000430.1, read on the forward strand.
AAAGCGTCAGACTGGGCATGGCTGCCCAGAGGCGCCGCAAACCAGCATGCCAGAGCCACGACCCTGGTGAGAGCACGCAGAAGGATAGAGTGGTTATACGGCATATTTTCAGACATTGAAGCCATGGAGCAAGGTTCCAGGTAATGAGAAGCGCCGAATCACGGCCGGGGATTCCAGCAGGGGCTGGTGCCTTGGTCGATGTGCTGAAGCCCGCGGGTCGCGACATCAATGACGTAGACATCCGAGTTATAGGAGACCCACCCTCCGCTTGAACCCAGATTGATCATGCAGAAGGCAACATACCGCGACTCGGGGGAGAAATGCATGGGATCCGAGCCGAAATAGGTCCGGGAGGCATTAACCAATGAGGCGAGTCTCGTCTTCACGCCGGAGGCCAGCACTGAGAGGTACGAGCCCCGGTCATTACTTTCTACAAAGACGATCTTTGAGCGGTCGGGCGAGTACCTTTCGAGGCCGATTCCATAATCGCCCACGGGCGCAAGGAGCAAGGTGAGCTTCCGGGTGTCGGCATTGTACGTGGCCAGGGCACTTCCAGAGATGCCCGGGATCGTATTCGTATTGATGAGAAAATCACCCGTGGCGCCGTTGAAATCCCGAACAGTGATGTACTGCCCTGCGCCAACCGTGGTAGGAAAGACCGCCTCCTCAACCGTGTGGTCGAGGTCGGTGCGGTACCAGGCAGCCCCTCCGGGCTCGCAGTAGACGAAGGTGCGGCTGTCGTCGTAAAAGTAGATTGCCGCCGGGGCCCGGTCCAGGATCTTGCGCCTGCCGGAGCCGTCGGGGTTCACCAGGTAACTGGCGCTCGGGGCACCGAAGGCGCTGCGGAGCGTGACACAGAGATGCCCATCGGGTGTCCAGACTAGAGGCGATTCAGTCCATTCCCCATCGGCAGTAACAGCGGTATCCCTTCCGCTCTTCAGATCATGGACACCCACCCCGCCGGCCCGGAAGGCGATGTAGCGACCGTCAGGGGACCACTCGGGATACTCCCCGCCGATGCCGCCGGATGTGCCGGGGCGCCCGATCATGCTGGCGCCGCCGGCGCTGGAGAGAAAGAGCTTTGGATAGCCACCCACGCCTTTGGTGTAACAGACCGGAAAGGTGCCTGCCAGGGGCGGGTTGGTGATATCCTCCGGAAGCGGCGAAGGACCAAGGACTGGCTCAACCAGATCATGGCAGCTGGAGAGGGAAAGGAAGAGGAGGAACCCGATGGTGGTGCTGGTCTTCATAGGGCCGGGAAACATCCTGTTCGTGCGGGGGCGCGCCCCATTGGAACACAAAAAGCCTCCTCACCGTGCAATTC
>DASVZE010000431.1:0-3067 GCA_036391775.1 Chloroflexota bacterium
TGTATCGCCGGGCAAGAGTGACCCAGTCCTGAACCCACGACGATTCGGGGTATCCCGGTACGTACCACAGCGGTTCAAGCAGCCAATTGACATTGTGTCGGCGTGATGCAACGCTTCTATGATCGTCGAGAATCACTTTGAGTCCAATGCGCTGACAATAGCGGACGATCGCGTCCATGACATCCAGCGCGTGTACACCTCGAAACTGAGGGTTGGCCGCCACACCGGTCGTGACGATCGGATTGGTTTCCACCAGCTCATTGGAGAACGGAAGACGGATGGTGTTATAGCCAAGCTGCTTGACCATGTCGAGAACATGGGTGTAGGGCTGATAGTCGAGGCCGGCCGGAACCCAGTAGGCGCTCTCCGATCCGTACCAGGTCACTCCCGCGATGCGCACGGGATCGCCATTCGCGTCCACGATCTGCGTGCCCGACGTATGCCAGTATCCCGGGAGAAATGAGTGATATGCCGGACTGGCGCTTCGCAGAGCCACGGTGATTCCGGCTCCGACGCCGACAAAAACGGCGAGCAGGAGTAGCAGTATGAAGTAAAGAAGGGAACGTTTCACAGAGTGGGAAGAGCCGATGTGGGGAGAGGTGCAGAATTGCTTCGCGCCCGCGCAAAGCACTCTATCGTAGCGTAGGAGCGGTAAGCGACCCTAGCCGGCCTGCCCCAGCTTTTCCCAGAACCGGACCGTCGCTTCGATACCTCGATGGAAATTCTCGAGTGAAATTTTTTCGTTTGGAGCGTGCAGATTGTCGTCCGGGAGTCCCCAACCCATGAGGACGGTATCCAGCTTCAATACCTCCTTGAACACGCCGACAATCGGAATCGAACCACCCGACCGCCCCATAACGGCCGGTCTGCCGAACACATCGTGCAGCGCCTCGCGCGCCGTCTGTACGTAAACGCTGTCATCCGGGACCAGCACCGGATCGTCTCCATGGACCAGCGCAACGTCGAGCTGGATGCCCGGAGGAGCGAGCTCCAGCACTCGGCCGCGGAATAGCTCAAAGATACGCTCGGCGCGCTGGTTGGGGACGATTCGCATGCTGATCTTCGCACTTGCCTCAGCCGGAATGACTGTCTTTGCGCCCGACCCGGTAAAGCCGCCGGTGATGCCGTGAACGTCCAGAGTCGGTCGCGCCCAAATGCGCTCCAGCGGAGTGAATTCGGTCTCGCCCACCAGCTGCGAGGCACCGATCTCATCGCGCAGAAACGCCGCGTCATCGAAGGGCAGCGCGCGCCAGGACGTCAGGACCGAATCAGGTGGCATGACGACATCGGCATAGAAGCCGGGGATGGAAACGTGTCCGTCCCGGTCCTTGATGTCTGCCAGGACCTGCGCTAGACCGATCAAGGGATTTGGGGCAACTCCTCCGTACAAGCCGGAGTGCAGATCGTGTGCGGGGCCCCACGCGCGCACTTCGGTGTACACCACGCCGCGGAGTCCCGTCTCAATGGTCGGGATGCCCGGGGCATACATCCCGCTGTCGGCCACCTGTACGAAGTCTGCCTGGAGGTTGTCGCCGTGAGCCTGAACGTACTCCTTGACTACTTTGCCTCCGCACTCTTCCTGGCCTTCGAGAAGGAAGCGCACGTTGATGGGGAGGCTCCCCTTCGCCTTCAGCAGACTCTCGGCGGCGCAGAGAAAAGTGAACGTCTGTCCTTTGTCGTCCGAGGCGCCCCGAGCGTACAGATTTCCGGCTCGCTCCGTCGGCTCAAAAGGAGGCGTCGACCAGAGGTCGATGGGATCGACCGGTTGAATATCGTAATGGCCATAGACCAGGACCGTGGGAGCACCGGGTGCTTCGAGCCATTCACCATACACGAGAGGTGGTCCCGAGCCCTCGATCAAGCGGCTCGCTATACCCAGGCTTTCAAAGCGGTCTCGCAGCCAGCCGGCCGCGCGCACCATATCGCCTGCATGCTCGGGCAGCGTGCTGATACTCGGGATGCGTAACAGCTCCTTGAGATCCTCTACAAACCGCGGGCCATGGTCTCGAGCGTAATCAAGCGCTCCCTCCGTCATGGGTGCCTCAATGCGGGTCATTCCCCCAGAGAGTGTTCATCGTATCCTCGTACTTATTGCGTAATTGCTCGAAAAGCCGAGCATTTTCAATGCAGAGGGCTGCGAGGTCGGCGACTGCGACCAGAAAGCGCATATCTTCGTCGCTAAACCGGCGCTTCTTCCCACTGTAAACGCGCAATACGCCGATCGGCCGTCCATGCGCGATAAGTGGAACACTGGCGACGGACACGATGCCTTCCTGTGTGGCCTCCTCCGGGTACTGAAATCCCGGATCGCTCGACACGTTTTCGAGCTGCGTTGCCGTCCCGGCCAGGATCTCGCGGTCGACCTTGCTGCGGCCGAGCTCGACGGGTCCCTTGTTGAGATATGCCTCACTCAGGCCGTAGACGGCCCGCATCTCGAGCTGTTTTCCTGCATCGTCCAGAAGCCGAACAGACGATGCCTTCGCCTTGATGGCAATTGCCGTTTCTTCCGTCAGGTAGGCAAGAACGGCGTCGGGAGAGAGACTGCTGCTGATGCGCAGGACAATCTGGTAGAGCGACTCAAAGTAAGTGCCAAGGGATAGCTCGCTTGCCATGGTAGTTTCACTATACCCACTCGCTCCGCGTGGCCGCGTTCGGCAGGCGGTCTGTTTTTCGACCCCAATTATTCCTTCGGATCCGTCACAGTTCATGACTCGGGGCTTGCGTGGGTTTGCTAGATTGAGGTAGGGCGAATCAATTCAAGTGCTGTTCCAACGGGCGGTATCGCGAGTATGGCAAAGCGCATTGAGCATGACCAGAATAGGGCAAGCTATCATACGTTCGATGATCGGCTCGTAAGTCGCGACACGATTGAGAGTGCGATCAATCAAGTAGAGGCACGACAGCGCAGACGAGAGCTGATGGAGCGCGCCCGGACCTGGCTCGTGCTTGCTCTTGTCGTATGCGTCGTGGCCACGGTTACCGTTCTTCTCTGGTCGCATTTTCTCTAGAGGGTACGGGCGACTCGAAACGTTACGGGAACGTGATGTGTGGCCTTGTGGTCCGATTT
>DASVZE010000432.1:0-2647 GCA_036391775.1 Chloroflexota bacterium
GAAGCGACACCCCGGTGGTGGGTTCGACAGATTTGGAGGAGAGCCCGGAATGCCCATCATGATCTTCCTGGGTCCGCTCAACGGAGGGAAGGAGCTCATGAGACCGACTGTGTATGGATGTCTTGGCTCTCGGAACAGCGCTCCTGACTTCGCAACCTCGACGAGTTCGCCGGCGTACATCACGCCGATTCGATGCGCGAATTCAATGAGCATGGAGAGGTCATGCGTGATGTACAGTACGGCAAACTTTTGCTCATTTTGCAAATCCGCAATTTCTTGAAGGATCTGCCGCTGTACAACCACGTCGAGGGCGGTGGTGGGCTCATCCATGATGATGAGCTCCGGGCTCAGGGCCATTGCCATGGCGATGACAACGCGCTGACGCATACCACCTGACAGCTCATGGGGAAATGAATTCAGGCGGGAGGCGTCGATCCCGACCTTTTTTAGCAGGTCGGCGGCTCGGGCCCGGGCTGCACGCGCGCTGACTCGCTCGTGCGCCTGGATCATGTCGATGAACTGCTCAGCTATGTCGATGACCGGATTTAGAGCGTTCATCGCGCTCTGAAACACCAGGGAGACGTCTCGCCACCGAAACTGGCGGAGCTGTTCCTGGTCGAGAGAAACCAGATCTAGGCCCTTGAATAGGATTGAGCCGCTGGTGATTTCAGCAGGTGGGCGCAATATGCGCAAGATCGCGTGAGCGGCTGTGCTTTTGCCGCACCCTGACTCCCCACAGAGACCCAGTACCTCCCCTGCCTCGATCGAAAGCGAGACGTTGTCGACCGCACGTACCCGCCGATCCTCAAGGACATAATCGACGACGAGGTTCTGAATCTCAAGCAGTGGCGGCATCCGGCGCTCCCTCTGTGGATGCGGTATCGTGCGGTGCAGTCGTCGTCATCCGCGGAACCACACCGCCACCTTTGCGCTGTCTCTGTGCCCGCAGACGTGGGTTGGTCATCTCGTCAAGAACATACTGGATAAAAGTCAGGCTGACGGCAAACAGTCCAATTGCCAATCCAGGCGGAATGAACCACCACCAGCTTCCCGTCAATAGCGCCGAGTTGTTCTCCGACCAGTAGAGCATCGTTCCCCAGGTCGTGGAATTGAGGTCGCCAAGTCCGATGAACTCAAGTGTGGCTTCGGCCAGCACGGCAAAAACGACTCCGAAGATGAACGTGCTGGCGATCAGCGAAAGCATGTTCGGCAGCACTTCGACCACCATGATCCGGAACCAATTCTCCCCGCTGACCTTCGCTGCAAGCACAAAGTCCTTGCTTCGGAGTGAGAGAATCTGAGAACGCTTGACACGGGCGCCCCACGCCCAGCCAGTCAGGGTGAGGACGAAGATGATGACGCCCAGGCCACGAACATGGAAGGCAGCGGCATAGCTGGCAAACACAATCAAGAGCGGCAGGGTCGGAATCGTGAGAAAGACGTTCATGATCAGAGTGAGTATTTCGTCAATCCACCCTCCGACATAGCCCGCGATCGAGCCGATCAGGACTGCCAGAATGGTGCTCAACGTACCGACAACGAGGCCCACGAGAACTGACGTGCGGGTGCCGGCAAGCAGCTGTGACAACACATCCTGTCCCGTTTGTGTGGTGCCCAACCAGTGCTGCGAGCTCGGCGCTTCAGTGGGTAATCCAACGCCCATCGCGTTTGGGTCGTACGGAGCGATCAGTGGTCCGATGATGGCGAAGATTATGAACAACCCAAAGATGATGAAGCCGAGCATCGACAGCCGGCTATAGGTAATGATGCCTTTGAACGTATTCCAGCGCCGGCTCCATGGGCGGAGGGCTGCGCGACGGGAAAGAGGATCGCTTGGTATCGCTGGCGAAGGAGCCGGTTGAGCCAGATTGGGTGCTGCCATGTTATCCCTCCGCCGCTACACGCGGATCGAGCTTGACATAAATAAGATCGGTGATCAAATTCGCGATAAGAACTGCCACAACGATGAAGAAAAGCAGGCCCTGCAAGAGGGGATAATCCTCCTGGCTCGCTGCCTGGACCAGGTCATAGCCGACTCCCGGGTAGGAGAAGACGTATTCGATCAGAATCTGACCGCTAACAACGAATCCCAGAGCAAGCGCGAAACTTGTTACCTGCGGCAGGATGGCATTTCGGGCGGCGTAGTTCAGCATGACACGCCGTCCGTGCAGCCCTTTGGATTCGGCCATAGTGATGTACTCTTCACCGAGGCTCGCCACCATATTGTTGCGCATACCAAGTGCCCATCCGCCGAGCGTCACAATCACGAGGACAAATGTTGGAAGTACCGCATGGTACAGCACCGAGCCGATGAACGCGGGCGTCAGTCCGATAGTGGTGTTAAAGCTGTAAGCATGACCAAGCGGGAACCAGCCCAGCCTCAGCGCGACAAAGAAGACGACGGTAAGGCTGATATAGAACGAGGGAAACGCCTGGATAAACAGCAGAATAGCCGGCATGGTGTTGTCGAATCGAGATCCGCGGCGCCAGGCAGCGAAGATCCCCGATAGTGTTCCGAACGTGAAGCTTATGACGATGCCCATTCCGACCAGGAGCAGAGTCCAGGGGAGATCCTGGGCGATCACTGTGCTCACACTCACGGGGTAATGTGAAAACGACGTGCCGAAGTTGAAGTGCAGAAGATTCC
>DASVZE010000433.1:0-8435 GCA_036391775.1 Chloroflexota bacterium
GTGGTTGCCCTCCCAGGGATCGGGGTCGTGGAGGAACCAATCCGAGAGGCTGTCCGCTTCTGCGGCGAGTCTGGGCGGGATGGCACTGAGCAGCTTGTTTCGCGCGGTGCGTGTGGGCACGCCCAATCCCAGCCGATGAGCCAATGCCGGCTGGCCCACTAGAAACAGGCAGAGCGCCTCTTCGCCGGTGAGACCGGTGAGGCGCGTCTGGAAGCCGTCCATCAGCTCGATCCCTCCACCGGTGCCGCGGGTGGTCACGATAGGAACGCCGAACTCGCTGAAGGCATCGACATCGCGCAGGATGGTGCGTTCCGAGACTTCCAGCGTCTCGGCGAGCTCGCGAGCCGTCATCCGCCCCCGGCGCTGCAGGAGCAGTAACATGTCGAGAACCCGCGCGGCGCGCATGCCAAAAGTCTATCAGGGAATATGACAGGAGATGTCCGGTTGATCCTGATAGAATGCGCCCATTATGAAAGATGACACAGTAGGCACCGGCACCCCCGCCGACCCCTGGCACCTGACCACTCCACCGGGAAACAGCCAGTTCGCGGCATATCGAGATCCCGATGCTGATCCACCTGCACTGGTGGTTCTGGTCGGCAAGACACCGCTCCGCTACCACCTCTCGTGCATCGAGGATCTACACACCATGTTGATCGACCATGGCGGCTGGATGCCGCTCGGCAACGCCGACGAGCAGAAAGACGCGGCCGAGGGAACGGTTGAGGCATGGGGACGCTCGCCCGACAATCCTATCGGAGGCTGGTACGGCTTCAAGAAGGGCTTGCGCGGCCGATTCGGAAACTATGTGCCTCCCGTCCTCGAAGCGCTGGGCCTGGCCGAGGTCGAGCACAACCCCCGGAACAGTCGCATGCGAGCGCTTTGATAGAGTAAGGCGCCACAGTGTGTCCCGGCCCACCAGCACACTCGAACGCGTCGGTCTTTCGTAGGGGACGTGCCTTTGTGCCGTCCCGCCGCCGCAGCGGTCCACCCAGCAATGCACTGAGTCACTTTAGGGACATGAGCTCTGCACACACGGGGCTCAATTATTAAAAGGGGAAAATCATGGCATCAACCGTCGTTCGCTACCACCCGAAGCCCGAGCGGGCGGATGAGAATCAGCGTCTCGTCGAGGCCGTATATGAAGAGCTGGCAGCCACCAAACCTGCCGGATTGATCTATACCACGCTCCGCCTGGCGGACGGCACTTTCATCCACATTGCACATATCGATGGAGAGAGCAATCCGCTCAACGACAACCAAGCCTTCGGTGAGTTTTTGAAGGAAATAGGAGACCGCTGCGAACCCGGTGAGGGACCCAACCCTCAGTCTGCCACGGTGGTGGGCACGTACGGATGGCCTGAGCGTTGAGCTGACCGAGCCTTTCACTCCGCTTGATAGCCGGCAGCTGCATACGCTGCCCCTTGCGGCAGTATCCCGGTGCGATTATGATGACTCTCTTACGCACAGTGTCGTTCGGTCTGTTGATCGCTTGTACTCTTGCCGAAGGCTGAGTCTCCGGGCGGGATAGACGAGCACCTGATCTCGTATGCGTGGAGTGAGACGTTTTATCGAGCGCTGAGAATCAACTCCCGCCGGGCCTTTACGAAGAGTTACCCATCTCCGAGGTACATTCGCCGGATCTACTCGAATGATTCTGGGCAGCCTTTGAAACGTACTTGTCGGATGAGCGCTTCGTACCCTACGAGCGCAGCGAATTCGTCGCCGCGGTCAAACGGGAGCAGCCTGGCGGGGGAGCACTCCAACGGATCCGCCCATGATTCACATCTGCACGATCCATCTCATGCTGCGGAGACTCGCCTCATGACCCCTTTTCAGACACCTATTTGCGGATATTCATGCAAGATTTGATGGAGGGGGCGGGCCTGGTACGCTGATCGTATTTCACGCAAGCAGCTTGTTGCCCACGCTGTGATATCGGGGCTATCATCGGGTCACAGCCCTGGAAAGGCTGGCCCCTGACCGCAAACTGTATGTCAGGCTCGGCGCATGAGGCGAAACGTGTACCGGGCTACGGCGGTCTTTCGACCGGCCGGAGCGCTCGATCTCGCCGAGGTACTTTGGTCCTGGAACCTTCAGAGCTTCTGTCGATAACCACTTCGTATCGGCGCTCTCACGTGATCTATGCTCTGACCTCGCCCGGGATACCCGACGCGCTCGCAGACGGATCGTCAACTCCGGCCGAGGTTGCTGCGGTAGTCGGGGTACGGACTCAGCTCGTGAGCCGCCTGCTGCGGGCCGCCGCCAGCGAGGGCATCCTCGATAGCGATAGGCGCAGTTACTCGCTCAACCCATTTTCCCGGCAGCTATGCGCCGGGGGAGACGGGTCGTTGCGTGACATGGTCCTGGGCTGGCGGGCGCTTCGCATATGACGCCCCGGTATCCCGTCTGGCCGACGATCCACTCAAGTTTGTCGAGGCGGCAAGAGCAGTCTGAGACACAAAGGAGTCCTGAGGATGAGCCAATTACCAACGAAGACGCAAACTGAGCTCGACCCCGCGAAAGCAGAAGCTTTCGTCGAGCGACTTGTGACAGTGCTCAACGACGGCGCGCTGTGCTTGATGATCTCTGTCGGGCATCGCACTGGGCTGTTTGACGTACTCAGCACGCTCCCGCCATCAACCTCGGACGAGATTGCTACCCATGCTGGGTTACGTGAGCGGTACGTGCGCGAGTGGCTTGGAGCCATGGTCACCGCTGGTGTTGTCGAGGTCGATGCAGGCGGCACCCGATTCGTCTTGCCGTCGGAACATGCGGCGGCGCTGACCCGTGCAGTTGCGGCCGATAACCTAGCGGTGTTTGCTCAGTACATCGCGCTGCTCGGCGGGGTGGAGGATGAGGTTGTCGAATGCTTCAAGCGGGGCGGTGGGGTTCCGTACGAGCGGTACCCCCGCTTCCACGAAGTGATGGCGGAGGATAGTGGACAGTCCGTGCTCTCTTCGCTGGAGTCCCACGTCCTGCCGCTCGTTCCCGGCCTGACCGATCGCCTCACAGAGGGCATCCGGGTACTCGATGTTGGCTGCGGCCGCGGTCATATTCTGCGGCGGCTGGCCAAGCTGTACCCACGTAGTCAGTTTAAAGGGATGGACCTATCGCACGAAGCGATCGCCTATGCCCGTGAAGAGGCGTCACGGCAAGGGCTGCAGAATATCGAGTTCGTGGCCATCGATGTGACCGACTTCGACGTCACCGCTGAGTACGAGGGCTTTGACCTCATCACCACGTTCGACGCTGTGCACGACCAGGCGCAGCCGCTTCGCGTCCTCCGAGGAATCCATCGGGCGCTCAAGCGGGACGGCGTGTACTTGATGCAGGACATCAGGGCGTCGAGCCACATGCCCGACAACATCGAGCATCCGATCGGCACGTTTCTGTATACCATCTCCTGCATGCACTGCATGACCGTGTCACTTGCGCAGGAAGGCGAGGGTCTAGGTGCCATGTGGGGCGAGGGAAGGACGCGCGAGTATCTGCAGCGGGCCGGTTTCAGCGCAATCGAAATTCATCAACTGGCGCACGACATTCAGAACAACTGGTACGTGGTCAGGAAATGATCGCCGCCCTCACAGCAGCCAAGAAGGCCCCCTAGAGGGCGTACGAGACGGGGCTAAACCTCCGTCGTGGCGAGCCGTCGGAGCATCGAGCGGATCATAGCGAAGTAGATCATGGACCCACCGCTGGCTGGGAGATATTCATAGTCCTTGCTCATGCGACGCTACCGACCGGTCTTCGCGATTGTTCGCTCAACGACCCAACGGAGCAGAGCAGGGATTGGCCACTACGGGGTCCCTTTCGCCGAGAACGCTTTTCTGTACGCTGCCGCATGTGAACTCCTTCGCATGCCTCCCCATACGCGAAGGTGTTTATACTCCAAGTAGCCTGCGATACATACCCGGATGTTCGGATAATTAGTGGGCGTCTTGCAGTGGTATGTGTGCCGGTCGTAGTCTGACGTCAAGTGGAGGTGAGGCTCAGATGCGTAGATTATTCACGGTGGCCATACTGCTGGTTTTACCGCTGGTCCCTGTTCTTGCCGAAAACGGTCACTTCGCCGCTCTGGCGCAAACGTCTGGTCCGCAAGGGGATGAGTTCAACAACACCAGCTTCACTGCTCCCTTCACGCCGCCGTGCGGCGTGACCGCGGCAGGCATCTGCCCTGATGCCCAGGCAGCGAACACCTGGAGCCTCGATTCGGCGAGACTCGGGTACCTCCGCATCATGACGCAGTACGGCACATTGATCGGCCAGACCACCAACAACGCCCGCAATCTGGTGCTGCAGCCTGTCAGCTCGACAACGGACTACACGATCACCACCAGCCTGTCTTTCCCGGGGGCGTCGGTCAACGCACAGCTTCTGGGCCAGACGGCCGGACTGATGGTCTATCAGGACGATGATGATTTCATTTATATTGCCCGCACGCTGACCAGCGCCGGGGTCCAGCTTCAGTTCGTCCAGGAGGCCGGGGCGGTCAATCTGGTCAGCACCTTCACCGAGTCGGTGCTCCTTCCGCAGCCGGTGTTCCTCCGCATTACCAAAATCGGCTCGCTGTATCAGGCATTCTACAGCTACGACAACGTGAACTTTACACCCATGGCGCCCGGCGTGCTGGCAACGGCGACTCCCACGTCAACCGCCACGGCGACACCAACGGGAGTCCTTACCAACACACCAACCGCCACGGCGACGCCAACAGGAACCCTCACTCCCACGGCCACGCCCACTAATACCAGCACCCCGGTGCCGACCGGGTACAACGCTGCCTACTCGTCGCCGCGCGTGGGTCTCTTTGCCTGGGGTGGAACGAACACGGCCGTGATCAATAATCTCGTTCCGGCCGATTTCGACTGGTTCCGTGTCGGCTCCAATTCTCAGACGCCGGTGCCGACCAACTCGCCAACCGCTACCAACACGCCGGTCGTCACCTCGACCAGCACGGCGACACCGACAAATACCCCAACAGCCACGCCGACCAATACAGCCACACCCACCAATACGCCGACCCCAACCAATACCCCCATACCGACGGCGACACCCAGGCCGCCGAAGAAGCCTGCCGACTTCAGCTATGTCTCCGTCTGGTACAGCAATATCCACATCGGGAACACGCAGCACGTCCAGATCCAGGCCAAATCACATAGCAAACAGGGGATCTGGACCGTCATCCAGTTCGCAACCGGAAAGCAGATCGGGTATTACCAGGAAACCGACTCGAACGGGTTCTGGCAACAGAGTTTTACCATCCCGAATAACACCATCAGTCAGTATTCGCCGCAAGCAGTCGTGACCTTCCAGCTCTGGAAAGGCAGCACATCCGCGCAGCGCTTCGAGAGGTTTGTCGTCCTGCGGTAGCGGCAAACGGAGAGACATGGTCAACATGCCCTCGATGGTCCTGCGGGGCCCCGAGGGCAGTTACCCTCACCGCGCTCTCTACTTCATGCGAGCGATGAGGTAGCTTGAGGCGCGCATGCCCGCCAGGATCACCCGGGCCTGCTGGGGCGTTGCCCAGCGCGGCTGGGCGTAGTCGTAGATGACAACAGGCTTGTAGCGCACGGCCACCAGCTTCTTGCCGGCAAAAGTGTACTCTCCCACCACACCTTCGCGGGTGGTGCACATGAAGTTGAAGTTGCTGGGATCGCCCGGGCAATCGGCCGGCGTGGCGAACATCTGGTCGAAGGCGAAGTTGCCGTGAGCGTAGGTGATAAGGCGGCCCCGGTAGATCTCGACGCCCTGCACGTGGTGCGGATGGTTGCCGATGATCAGGTCGGCTCCGCTATCAATAATCCAGTGAGCGACGTGGCGGGGGTTGTCGTCCGCGATACCGGGAGCGATTTGCGGCACGGCCACGTACTCACGGCCCCAATGCACCGATACTATGACCACATCGGCATGCTTGCGGACCGCTTGAATCTGGCTTCTGGCTGCGGCGTAGTCAAATCGCTGTCCCACCGTGTTATAGGCAATGAAGGCAAAGCGCAATCCACGAACCGTCATGTAGGCGACGCGCTGATAGCCGCACGGCCGGAGTCCGGAGGCGGAGAGATGCTGCCAGGTCTCGCGGATACCGGCGTCGCCATAGTTGGAGATGTGGTTATTGGCCGTGCAGACAACGTCGATCCCCGCGTACTTGAGCCCCTCGACAAAGCGGGGGTTACCACAAAAGCCCATGCCTTCCGTCGTCACGGGGCATCCGATGATGAGGGGACTTTCCATGTTGATGAGGGTAATGTCCGCGGTTCGCAGGAAGCCGGCGGTGCGCCTGAACGGATAGAGGAAATCGTTGTAGATCGTCATCTTGTAGTTGACGCTCCGCGCGGGGATGACATCACCCGTGGTGATCAGTGTGCGCAGCTGGCGGCGGTTGTATTCCTTCAGCGATGGCGGCTGCGCCGAGAAGATCGATGTCAGGCTGAGTGCCGGGTGGCTGAGGGCTGCCGTGGGCCGGACTGTCGCCGGAGCCGCATGCGTCGCCGTGGTTGTCTTTCCCATGCCAAGCGCGTGCGTCAGCAGGTAGGCGGCAAAGCAGAGCACGGCGATAACAGCCCAGACGCCGGCAAAAGCGACAACGCTTGTCCGATCGTTGTCCGGCCGCCTCGCCACCTCGTGCCTCCTGCTTGCCCCACTATAGAGTCGCTTCGGCCTTTCCTCTATCCGTCCCCCATGGGGAACCACCTGGTGCGAACGGGAAACAAGTAGCTATCCGTCAGGAAGTTCAGCATGCGGCGGGCATAGCCGAATTCCTGGGCCAGATGAACCAGATCACTGGGTGCGCCGTACGCCTCGGCGGCGCGGCCGGCCGTGAGATATGCGCGGCGGCCTACCTCCTCCAACAGGCTAATATCGTCCAATGTCTTGGGCTCGGTGGAAGCCGGGGGAAGGAAGTGCTGCAGGCGCCGCCGCTGTCGCAGCGGAAGGACGCGGCCACCAGCGTAATCGGGGAACACGCCGGTGAGAAAGAGCGCCAGGTCTCCCAGGCGGCGATAGACAGCCGGACGCTCGCCCTCCGGGACGACGTCCAGCAGCTCGATCAGTCGGAGCGGATCGAGCTCGCTGAAGCGGCGGCGGTGCCAGCCCCTATCCGTGCGAATCCACATACTGCCGCTGGCTACGTGGGTATAGGACGCCAGCAGCTCGGCCAGGAAGAGTCGCCTGCCCAGATCCGAGGCGAAGTCTCTGATGGGCACAACCTCGAACATGGGAACGCGGCGTCCCGGACCAATCCACTCGTGGACCAGCGGTGCTCGGGTGAGGTCGTGAGCAGCGCGATGCACCATAACGGCGAAGGCAAGGAAGGCGGACGAGCGCAGCAGAGCTTCTTCGGGCCCCGCTCCGAAGAGCATCTGGTAGAGCGTGGGGCGGGAAAGGATTCCCTCCAGCAGGCCGGGTGTGGCGCGCAGGCGGCTGAGCAGTCCGTCCACTGAATCGCATTCGGCGGCGGCAAGCAGCGCGAGGTCGGCCTCGTTCAGGTGCTCCAGATAGACATATGCGCTCATCGTGTGATGGTTCTGTGTTTCGTATTCTTACTCTACCTGGAGCCGGGCTATCCAGGCCACGCACCCATCACTTGTCGGTCCCTACCGGAACGGTGAAAATTGTGTTGCCAAACTACCCTAAGGAGTCCGATCTAGCACGTCCAGGTCAACGTATTCCGGAGTTCCCTCGGTGACGGAGCGTACCTGCTGGAAAAACGGATCGTGCTCCAGCTCCTTCTCTCCCTGGCGCGCTTGCTCCTCGCTTTCAAAAACGATGAGGACATACATCTCCTGGGGGTCGTTGCGGTTCCGCATCACAAATGAATTCACCAGGCCTGAACGCTGCGCCATGCGGCCGCGCATCTGCTCCTGCATGTTCGACAGAACTTCGTCAGCTTCCGGTTTCATCCGCGACTTCACGATCTGCGCCCACATGATGCTCTCCTTGTATTGAGGTGATAAACAGTACAGGGTCACTCTGCCGTTATTGAGTTCGAATGTCAAGTGCCCGTGGAGAACGTCGCATGTCCCACGCTGCTACGCGTGTCGTGTATGGCGGGGATCCTCAGCGGAATAGCGTGCCACCTTTCTACTGTTTGTTCATGGCAAACAATGTTGCACGAGGCGTAGAGGACGTCCCTTACAATCCCTCCCGTACAAACCGTTCCATGCAAATTGATCGACTTTCACGCGCACAGCGGTTATGTCCTGCTATATATAGAGTCAGTCGCATATGTCGGGTTCCCGACGACAGTCGTCGCGCCGGTCTAACTGATTGCGTAGTCCGTCCGCCTCCGCTTTATGCGGGCGGTGCTCATAGCATCTAGACGGCGCGATTCGCCCAGCCACCACAGCGAAAGGAGAAGCTTGTGCTGCCTGGTGAATTCGAGTATGTCCGGCCGGCAAACCTGGGGGAGACTCTTGAGGCTCTTTCACAGTACG
>DASVZE010000434.1:0-11529 GCA_036391775.1 Chloroflexota bacterium
TGCACGGCATCTTGCCTGCCATGACCATCCTGGTCACCTCCATCGGCGCGTGGATCCTTACCATGCGCAATACCATGATCACGACGCTCTCGGAGGACTACGTGCGCATGGCCCGCGCCAAGGGTTTATCCTCGTTTCGCATCATGGTGGTCTATGCCGGGAGAAACGCCATCCTGCCCAACATCACCGGTTTCGCCATGTCGCTGGGTTTCGTGCTCAGCGGCGCGCTGCTCACCGAGATCGTATTCTCGTATCCCGGGCTCGGCTACATGCTTTACCAGGCCGTGACGAACGAGGACTATCCTCTCATGCAAGCAATCTTTCTGATCATTACGATTGCTGTGCTGGTGGCCGTGGTGATGGCCGACATCGCCAACGCGCTGCTCGATCCACGCACCCGGGAGAGTCACTGAGCCATGGTGTACCAGCCGGCCACGATTGAGGAGACGGTTGCCGCGACGCCGGGGCCGGCGTCGTGGAGAGGGGCGCTGACGCACCTGGGATCTGTCGTCACACGCAATCGCAAGGCGCTGGTGGGCATGATCCTGCTGGCCATCTTCACCTTGATGGCGATCTTCGCGCCGCTTATCGCGCCCTACGATCCCAACGGCGCGAACTTCTTACCGTCGCAGGCCGCCTCTCCCAGCCACCTCCTGGGTACGACGTCCGACGGCAAGGACATCTTCTCGCAGCTGGTGTGGGGGGCGCAGCAATCGCTGCTCGTCGCCGTTCTCGCCGGACTCTTCGCCACCGTCATCTCGGTTTTGATCGGCGTCGCGGCCGCCTACATCGGCGGGACCATGGACTACACGCTAGGTGTCTTTACCGACGTCTTCCTTGTCCTGCCGGCGCTGCCGCTCATGATCGTGATCGCGAGCTACTTCAAGGGAAGCGGCGCCACGGTGATCATTTTCGTCATCGTCATCACCAGCTGGTCCTATGGAGCGCGGCAGATGCGCGCTCAGGCTCTTACCTTGCGGAACCGGGAGTTTCTGGAATCGGCCCGCGTGCGCGGAGAGCGGACACCCTACATCATCGTGTTCGAGCTATTGCCGACCATGATCTCGCTCATCATGGCGATTTTCCTGGGCGCCGCCGTGTATGCCGTACTGACGGCGGCGGCTCTCCAGTTCATCGGATTGGGCAACCCGGAGGAAATGAGCTGGGGAACCATGCTGTACTTCGCGGAGAACAATGAGGCTCTGAATGTCGGTACGCCGCTGTGGGCCATAGCGCCGGGCCTCTGCATCGCCTTGCTTGGCGCCGCCTTTGCCCTGCTCAACTACGCGTTCGACGAGATGGGAAACCCCGCACTTCGAGCCAGAGGGAGGAAGCGTGGACGTCACGTCTCCCATTCTTGAGGTCAAGAATCTCACCGTCGAGTACAGTGCGGAAACGAACAGCGTGCTGGCTGTCGATCGCGTCAGCCTGCAGCTTGGCCGGCACGAGTTCCTGGGCCTGGTCGGCGAATCAGGCTGCGGCAAGTCCACTCTCTGCTTCGCCCTGGCACAGCTCCTCAGTCCACCGGCTGACGTGATAGACGGTGAGGTCGTCTTCAACGGGCGCAACCTGATCCATATGCGGGATACGGCGCTGCGCCATATCCGCTGGCGCGAGCTCTCCGTCGTCATGCAGAGCGCCATGAACGCTCTCAACCCGGTGTTGAATATCGGCGCCCAGATGACGGACGCAATGCAGGCGCACGAGCGGATATCCAAGAAAATGGCCCGTGCCCGCGGCGGTGAGCTGCTGCGCATGGTTGGCATCGACCCTATCCACCTCGACAGCTTCCCGCACCAGCTGAGCGGCGGCATGCGGCAGAGAGCCATGGTCGCCATGGCATTAGTTTTCACACCCGAGCTGATCATCATGGATGAGCCGACATCCGCTCTCGACGTGGTGGCGCAGCGCTCGTTGATGGCACAGATCAAGGCGCTTCAGCGTGAGTTTGGTTTCGCCGTCATCTTCGTCACCCACGATATGTCGCTCGTCGGACGATTTTCCGACCGGCTGGCCATCATGTACGCCGGTCAGATCGTGGAGCAGGCAGCCACCAGGGATCTCTTCCGAGATCCCAAGCATCCATACAGCAGAGGACTATTGCAGGCGTTTCCGTCGATTTATGGGCCCAAGCAAAAGCTGCAGGGTATTCCCGGCAGACCGCCGGATCTGCGCTTTCCGCCGGGCGGCTGCCGTTTCCATCCGCGCTGTCCGGCCGTCATGGATATCTGCCGCAAAGAGGAACCGGGCGAGTACGCGCCCGGTGGCGATGATCTCGTGCGATGTTTCCTCTACGCCCGAGAGGAGGTGGAGCATAGCAAGCTCCATACGGTTCGCTGACGAACCAGGCGGTGAGAGCGCGGCTGACGTCGCAGCCTTGATGGAGGCACGCGGGCTGACCAAACATTTCCGCGTCGGTGGCCTGTTTTCGAGGCGCTACCTGCATGCCGTGGACGACGTCGATCTGACTATCTATCCCCGAGAGATCGTCGCTCTGGTAGGAGAAAGTGGAAGTGGTAAGAGCACCGTGGCCCGGCTGCTTGCGAAAGTGTACCAGCCCACCCGCGGAGAGATTCTCTATCGCGGGCAACCGGTCACTTCCCTGCGTGGCCGCCAAACACGCGACTACCGTACGCGCGTACAGATGGTGTTTCAGGACCCCTATAGCTCGCTGAATCCCGTGTATCCGGCGGCCCATGGGCTATTACGCGCACTCACCCTTCATCGACGTCTGCGAGGCGGCAAGCGGCGCAAGGAGGCGGAGCAGGTACTGGGGTCTGTCGGCCTGCAACCGGCGGACGAGTTTTTGCGCAAGTATCCCTACGAGCTGAGCGGCGGCCAGCGCCAACGATACGGTTTTGCCCAGGCGCTGGCCTGCGGGCCGGAGGTCATACTGGCCGATGAACCGGTCTCCATGCTCGACGTGTCGATCCGCATCGGCATCCTCAATCTCATGGACGATCTCCGCCGCCGTGAGGGACTATCGTTCCTCTATATCACGCACGATATCGCGAGCGCTCGATACATCGCCGATCGGATCATGGTTATGTACGCCGGCCAGGTGGTCGAGACCGGGCCGGTGGAAGACGTTCTGGCCCATCCGCGACACCCCTACACGCAGCTTCTTCTGTCAGCTGTGCCTGATCCTCTCGCTCCCGAGATCGACGAATCGCAGATCGATCTGGGCGAGCCGCCGCGTGTGGTCGACCCGGGGGAAGGCTGCAGATTCCGGTGGCGATGCCCGCACCGGATTTCCGAGTGCGACAGCGTATCACCCCGGCTGCGCATCGTCAGGCCGGATCATCAGATCGCCTGCCACGTCGATATACCGGACTGGGTGCAGCCGCACGTGCAAGCAAGAGGAGTGGACGAGCCAGATCCCGGCGTGCTGCCCGCGGATGCAACCTTCAGCGAGCCGTAACGGGGACCAGGGCGAACCAGAGCCGCGAGCCGGAAACGCCCGGGAAGCGAGCCGTTCCGCCAAAGCGATACACCGGCACGAGATACAGGCCACGCGGGGTGGCTTCGAAGACGTAGTTCACCCTGGTTGTTTCCAGCCTTCCCCTTCCGTCGGGTGGTCGGGCCACAATCATGTTCGCCACTCCGATGGGATAGCCGCCACGCGCGACTCGCTGCCAGGCGGCGGAAGATGATACGGCGCGAATGACCGTCACGGCAGAAACAGGGGGCAAAATTAGCGCTTCGGCGATGCGATTGCCCGCCGCGACCCAGATGATTGCCGCGGGCGTGTCGGCCGGCCCGACACCGGGCCAATCCAGAACCACCTGGGTCACCCCCGGAGGCGCGGCAAGGACTGAAGGACCAATCGCCCCCATGCGAGATGCCGGCCAGCCCAGCCGGGCCAACCAGGCTCGAGCCGCTGCCAGGGCTTCGGCCGGGACGGGCGGCCTCGCGGGGCTCCGATCACCTGGCAGGCTGAAATCGTGATAGATCAGCTGGCCGCTGCGCCGCGAAACCGCGATACTTTTGAGGGGAAGCCGGGACGGCATGCCTCCGCGCGACACGACATTCCACAGGGTCATCCGCCGCTGCGCTCCCAAAGACTCATAGTTGGATATGTGCGTCACCGCACCGTTGAGGCCGGCGGCCCGGCCAAGCGCGGCTACACGCGGCGCGTCAAATGCCGGTCCGGCCAGACGGTACGCGCTGACCGCGGCGGGACCGGAGGACGGCGTACCCGTCAATCGAAGGCGCCCTGGATACGGGCTACCATTTGGTAGCTCGATCCGACTGACGGTAGGATTACCGGATCCTCCGCCGCCCAGACCTCCCATGAGCGGGTAGCTCTTGGTTAGATCCGGTGAGGATGGAATCGGAGGGCGCCAGGTAGCGGCCGGAACGGGTTTCGATTGACCACCTGGCTGGCGCACCAGGAAGATGATGGCGACAGCGGCCAGAACCGCTGCCGCGCCGAAGATGGGTACGAGACGTGGAAAACGCAGGCGGTGTGGACGAGTCTCTGTCTCCCCGGTCAGCCGCTGCCTCAACTGCGCCGTGAAGGCCGGATCCGGCACCGCGCGCTCGACCTCGTGCTGCCGCATCATGAGCGGACCGAGATCCTGTAGCTCGCGATCCAGACCGTCGTCTCCGCCGTCGTCATTCCACATGGCGTGCTGTCTCCGTCTCCAACCGTGCGCGTAAAGAGGTCAACGCACGGTGCAGCAGCTGCTTGGCCGCGCCTTCACTGCGATTGAGCCGTCTTGCCAGGTCAAACGTCGAAAGGCCGAGCCAGTAACGGAGGCGAATCGCCTCCTGCTGGTCGGCGGGTAAGTCGCTAATGTAGGCGCGCAGTATCGCGGCCCTTTCCCAGCGCTCAACCAGATCCGCCGGGTTGTCGTCGGGATCCTCCGACCACTGCTCGGCCAGACCCGTATCTCCTACTGTCTGCAGGCGTGCGCCGCGCCGGCCACGGTCCGTCACCAGATTGGCCGCGATACGAAAGAGCCAGGAGGACATCGGCGCACCGCGCGATTCATATCGCGAGATGGCGTTCAGAGCACGCTCAAACGTCTGCGAAGTCAGCTCCTCGGCCTCCTGCTGGTTTCCCGTTCGAGCGAGGCAGAAGGCATACACGCGGCGCACATAGATGTCGTAGATATCGCCAAAGGCAGCCCGGTCGTCCCGGGCTCGCGCGATCAGGTCGTCCCCCGCCTCCGGATACATAAACCTGACGATTTATAGCAGAGAAATGTCCGTCAGACATTCGGTCTACCGAGCGGAGAGGACAGACCATTCAATCCTGGTGGGAGCTACCGGTAAGAGATCGATGGCGGCCCCGTCCAGCAGACGGCTCCGTGGTGTCGGCTCCGCTGCCGACCGGCATTGACTCTCAAACGTCACCGCCCAGCCTGCTTCTCGCAGGGCAGATTCCGTGTTGTCTCTTATCAGGAACGTAGTGTCCCTGCTGTCAGCAAGGTTGACCCTGTCGTCCGGCGGGTAGAACTGAGAAATGGCGAGTAATGTGATTTTCTCTTCGATGCGTCACGTCCCATGTCAGCTCGCCTGCACATACCGGGCACTGCAACATATCGATGAGAAAGCTGTCCACGAGCTACAGCCTCTTGTCCTCAATATGGAGGATCAAAGATCCTGGCGCAGGCCCGACTGCTCGTCCGGCTGAGTCAGGTTATGGGCGGCGGGGGACAAGTTCACCTCGGCCGCGTGGAGCGTCATGTTGAGTCGCGCAGCGTTGTCCTCAGGCTGATAGCCGACTCGAGCCCGCGCATCACTTATGTCGAGTCGCTTGAAGTCGTTGTCACTGACGCCGTTGAAGATGGCGAATCTGAGATCTTCGACCTCGATGCAGCGCTGGATGAGCTGCGTCAAGTCTCGGTCGGAGACGAAGGAGTCGAGTATCGGAATGGATTGAGGCGAGGCGGCGTGCTCCGGCGGGCCAAAGCTGCCGATTCGGATTGCCACCACGGAGAGATTTTCCTGCTCGGCCATGTAGCGGCCGAGCGCCTCCCCGAAGCACTTGGAGACACCGTAGAGATCGCCCGGATTCACCGGATCGTCGGAGCGGACCTGGCGGTCCGTGGGATAACCGGACACCGCGTGGATGGAGGAAGCGAAAACCACGCGCCGGCACCCGGCCGCTTTGGCTGCGGCAAACATGTGGTAGGTACCGACGATGTTGTTGGGCAGAATGCTACTCCAGGTCGCACTCGGTTGGGGATCAGCGGCGAGATGAACGACGGTGTCGATGCCGCGACACACCTCTTTCAAGCGCTCGAGATCGACCAGATCCGCGGCGATCACCTCCCCGTACGCCTGGATCTCCTCACGGGAATCGGATCCTGCCTGGACCATAAGTCGCAGGCGGTAGCGCTGCGATGCCCTGCGAGCAAAGCTGGAGCCGATGCGACCGTCGGCGCCTGTTACAAGAACGCTCCGGCGGTCTTGGGGCTGACCCGATTGCTTGCCTTGAAGAGTTTGTACTGTCGATGTGCTCATACGTCCCCCACCGATTGTATGGTGGCAAAGGAGTAACGGCAGACGTTAGACGAGAGCCGGCTGAGCGCCACGCCACCCCAGAAAGTGCTGCCGGCCGTCCAGGTGACTCGGGCAGGTTGACGAATTCGCCACGGCCTGGCATATAACTTGCGGTTACACTGTGTATCTTTGCCGAGGAAACATCTGCCTACCTAATGAGCGTCCTCTCTGGAATTCTTGCCTCGCTCGCGGGCGTAACATGGCTCACAACTCTGATACTGACCGGATTCAGTTCCATTGCAGTAGCCGCGGGTTTGTTCGTCTGTCTCTTTCTCCTGAACGCCTGGGATAGCCCGGCCTGACAAAACCCGGGCCCCGGCGCGTGTTGCGTGTAGAAACGTCCGGCACGATGTCACGTCACGCTGAACGATAGCGTGGCCCCACATGCGGTGCGGCCGGCATTGTCGTGGGCACAGACCCTCGCGGTGTACGTGCCCGGTTGCGTTCCGGCGTCGAGTGCAAAGCTGAATGTTCCCGAGACCGACGCCTGCCCCTTGACCTTGCTGACGGAGCCGGTCGGGTCGTGGGAGGTGAGCGTCAGAGCTACAGAGGGATTGGTCTTTCCTTTGATCTGCTCGCTTCCGCCCGCCCCTACCTGAGTTGCGCTCAGATGAGATTTGAGGCGGAGCGTCGCGAGATAACCAGACGCCTTGATGACAGCCTTCCCGTATACCCGGTATCCCAGCGGAGTGGGATGAATCTCCGCGCGTCCCTGAAGCAGGTAGGTGGGCGCCCAGTCGAGCTTCAGCTTGTCGCCGCTATATGAGCTCCAGGCCGCATACGCGTCCGCGATGACTGCACCGTACTTCGGAGCTTCCTGCTTCATAATGTCGTTCAGACTTGTGAGCGCGCCCTTTCCCAGAGCAGGAAGTCCTGGGGGCAATGGTGGAGAACCGAGGCCGATAAGAGGGTTCGGCTGCGTTGTCAGAATGATTTCGGCAGTGGGGGCCGCGGTGCGCAGGCGCGAGAGGATCGTGTCAAGGTTGGTACGATAGCGCCGCAAGATCGCGGGCACCATGGCTTCGGTGCCTCCTGGATTCGTAATCCACTGTGGTAGTTGCGCCAGCAGATCGTTTCCCCCGATGGTCACTGTGATCGGGCTTACTTTTCCTGGATGCGCTTGAAGAAACGCGGCCGCCGCGTTCATGGGATTGGCGCGAGGTGTGGTGTCATAGCAGCGGTGGCCCGTTCCTGCAAGCTCGCACGAATCGGCGCCGGGCTCCGATAGATTGTCCAGCCTCACGTTTGACTTGATGGCCTTGAGATAGCGGTAAAACACGCAGACAAAACCCGGCGCCGTTTGTGAGGCGCATGTCGGGTCTGCCGGTTTTTCCGGTATCAGGTACCCGTAGCTGAAGGAATCACCGAGCGCAAGGTAGGTAGACCGCAGCGGTGGATTCCCATCGGCCGCAGCAGGCCGCGAAGCACGCGCCGGGGCAGCCAGGAAAGACGCGCCGAACAGCGCAAGCGAAAATCCGAACAATGTAAGAAAGCGACGAGTCACAGATACTCCTCCATTGACCGGCTCGAGGGCACAGAGCCGATGGCACCCTATTGTCTCGCCTTTGACGGCCGGGGCGCATCCGTGGAGTGCCGAATCAGGGGTGAGATCTCCTGTGCACAAACTGGTGCACAGTATGGTGAAGTGACGGTGGGTTGCGGTCCAGCACGGAGGATAGCCGGGACGGAGACGTGCCCGGCTGTGACGTAAGGGCCGCTTTTCGTTATCTGTGTCGGCGTTCGGGAAGTCGGACGAGTTGCCATAATGTCGATTCCGCTGTCCCTCCGCATTGCGCGTGGTTGACCATTGCTGCAGCGCGAGTACTCTTTGCCTCATGTGTGTACGTTTCCGAGGTACAAGGGGGTAGCCGTGGACACCACTATTCGATCATGGACATTCATCATGGCGATGTTGATTCCGCTGTGCGGCTTCGGCGCCGTTGCACGGACCTATGTTGGAACGGTCAACGTTTCATGCGCCAGCGCCAGCCCAGGGTTTCAGCTGACGGTGCAGAACACAGCAACAGGCGCGACAAGCGCGCTCCATATTCCTCTCGGCGCATGTCCCACAAGCTGATTTGGCCACGGCGGTAGCCGGGCTCTGCTCACCGACCTTCCAAGCCCTGTCTAAAATGCGCCTGCGGGAACTCAAAATTCCCGAAAGGGTACTTCTACGTCCGATGAAATCAGATCTGGCGGAAGGCGAGCAGCGATAGGAGAAACGAGGCGCCAAAGCAGGCGGCAGCAATATAGAGATAGGTGCCGGACGCGCCGTAGGGAACCAGACAGACACTCTGCGCCAGGCACTGGCGTAACGTGTAATACCCATAGGACGGAATGTTGTAGGCGACCCATGCGCTGAGACCGGCCAGTATGAGCGCCGCGAAGGCCACCAGGGGAATAAACCCGACGGGTGCTTCCGAATCTCGCGCCACCGTCCAGATGCCGACACCCATCCCGCCTAGTAGAAACAGACACAGCAGGATCATGAGCGAGAGGAACCAGTTACTGATGGCCTGCGCCGGAAAAGCAAAGGCGGCAAATCCGAGTGCGACCGTTCCGGCCAGCGCGGCCAGCGTGGCAACCGCAAGCAAAATGACACCTGCGCGGGTCCCGCCCTCTGCCTGATCCTCACTCACACTCGGAATCTAGCAATTCAGAGTCCGTCAGTAGGAAAACGGTCATGTACCAGTGCCAAGCCTCGTAGACTCACTCCCTTGTACAATCCCGAGAGGTGTCTCTATGACGGAAACAATCGTACGGCCCCGCAGGCCTGAAGACGACGCACAGAGCGTGTCCATCGCCAATCAAGTATTTTCCGAGTTCCCGCCCGAAAGTGTCGAGGAGACGCGACACTGGATCAAGAACACACCCCCGACGGCGTATCGTTCCGACCTGGTCGCCGAGCGCGATGGAACGGTGGTCGGAAGCGGGAATCTGTACGAGATGTTCTGGGCCGCGGAAAGAAACCGCTATTCCATGAACATGGTGGTTGCACCGACCCTCTGGGGCCAGGGAATCGGCAGCGCCCTGTATAACGCGTTCCTGGCGGATGTGCAGCGTCGCGGTGGTACTCGCCTGTACACCTGGATAAAGAGCAACGTACCCGAGGCGGCTTCATTCGCGGAGCACCGCGGCTTTGCGCCTTCCGGACACGAACATCGCATGTCCCGCCTGGATGTGCACGTGGCCAATCTCGACGGATATGACGGCCTGGAAGACCGGCTACGGGCCGAAGACATCCGGGTAACAACCGTGGCGGCGCTGGATCCGGATGAGACGCAGCTGCACGCCATCCACGCACTGGACAATGACACGACCAAAGACGTGCCGCAGAGCGAGGAGTTTGTCTCCACGCCGTTTGAAACCTGGTATCGCGATGCATTTCAGGCGCCCGGCGCCTCCACCGAGTCCTTCTGGCTGGCATTGCATGGCGATCGCCCGGTTGGTATGGCGGTGCTGCGCCGTCAAGGGCCGAATGCAGCCTGGAATTCTTTCACCGGCGTGACTGCTGACTTTCGCGGCAAGGGAGTCGCCCGAGCGTTGAAAAAGCGAACCATTGACTGGGCGCGAGCCAACGGAGTGGATTACATCTTTACCGGAAACGACGTCAGCAATGAGCGGATGCTGGCAGTCAATGTTCGACTCGGCTATCAACCACTTCCGCCGATTACCGAGATGGTCAAAGATCTATAGCCGCGATCCCTCATCGCCATAACGGAATAGGCCCGGCTCAGTCGCTCGGGTTTGGCGTGCCGGCCGGAGATCCGCGCCGTAGCTCGGGAGGCTGAAACCGGCCCGCAATCCACCAGAGCACGATCAAGAGCAGGATGAGCGCGATTTGTAGCACGATGTCGACGTGGTGCCGCGCCCAGTCAATCGGTCCGCTGCCGTTCGGCGACTGGGCAGCTCCGTACTCCAGCGGCGCCACATAGCGAGCCGAGGCAGGGACCGTCCAGCCGGCGAAAGCATCTCCTCCCCCGGTCGAGGAGCCTGCACCGTCGATTCGAACTTGACGCATCGCCGCCTGACCCACGACGTGATTGCGGCGGAGGTACTGCAGACGCAGGATGGTGCCGGTCCGCTGATCGACCCACATGCGCCACGCCAGTGGCTCTCCCGAGCCCAGTGGAACCGTTGGGATCTGCGTACCTTCAAGGATCCAGGTAGAGCGGCCGTCCACCGTCGCACTGCCATGTAGCGTGACTGTTTTCTGGGTGAATAGTGCGTCTGTAATGAGACCGGATGGCTGAACGAAAAGATCGGCGAGCGCAATAGCGCCGTGGGTGCTGGTGGCGTCGGCAAAGGAGACGGTGGTGAAATCTCCCTGCTGAATGTTGGGCGGCAAGGTCTCCAGTGGAGGTAGTGGCAGCGGCTGGAGAACACGAATATTGGTGGTGAACACGCCGGCGGCTGGTGAATACTGATCCAGGCTCTCACCGTAGGCATGCCAAACCTCCCGTGGTTTTCCGGCTCCGGCGGTGCTGGAATAGAGAGCCGCGACCCCGCTATGCGGCTGGCTGACGTACAGGCGGACGCTACTCGGCGTATCTCCCGGAAGGCGGTCGACGAAAAGAGCGGAGAAGGTCCTATATCGATGATCGTTGGCGTACATGCGGTCCAGGACGTGGCGCACGGCCGTCGGGCGATCCGTGTAGCCAAACCCTCCCTGGCACCGTGCCAGCGCAGGTCCCGACAATGAGCCCGCAGGCTGAGAGCTTCCGCGGGGCAAGTAGGGAGACGGTGTTGGAGCGCAACTTTTCCCTTCGGTGAGTGGATGCGAACGACCCGCCAATGCAGGCGCTGCGCCGAGAGCGAGACTGATTGAGAGCGAAATGAGCGCCGCGGTCATGACCTGGCGTTTACGTGTGGCGTCAGACATCCCACCGATGGTAGCAAGCGTGCATCGCGCCATACGTGAGCCCTTGCTCGCCCTGCGCCGGCACAACTGTCACACGCGCGAGAACCGCGCCAGGCGCGGTGCGCAGCAAGTCCATCTGTCGAAGAACATTGTCC
>DASVZE010000435.1:0-2142 GCA_036391775.1 Chloroflexota bacterium
CCCCCCACTTCGATAAGAGGAGCGAGTGACCGAAGGCTAGCTTTTCCTGTTGACGATCGCCAGGGTTGTCAGGTAATTCAGGAGCGGCTTCAAGGATGCTGGGGCCGCGGCATCGTTCACCACAAGTGTGTGACTCTGCTCCCCCGAGGTCACCGTCACCTCATACTCGAATCGATCCGGCACAGGCTTGGCAGGCGCCAGCCGTTCGGGCAGGTCAAAGAAACCTGCATCGCCAATCAGCTTCTCTAGTGCGGCAGCCTGGTCCGGCGGCAACTGCGCCGTATCCACACTGTTGGTCAGCTGTATCCCGGCAAAGCCACCGGTACGCGTGAACTGGATGCGCATCGAGCTAGCTCCAATCTCCGCCTACTGTCGCGGCGGCGTCCCACCGAAGATCGTGCGGACGAACGCCGCTGGTGCTGCGAGACATCCGCTGGGCTGTGGCTGAGGCTGAGGCTGCGGTTGAGCTCCAATTGTGATCCCGACTCCATCCCAGCCATATTTCACGCCTTGCTGCTCCTGGCTTCCCTGCCCGTAGAGCTGACCCGCCACCGCGTACGTCAGATCAGCAGCGGACTGGAAATCCGTGTTGTTGTTGAACTTATCGCGCTGGGCTACATACCAGATCATGCCTGCCTTTTCCCACGCGTAGCCGCCGATGGCAATCGCCATGAGATAGAACGCGTGGTTGGGGATCCCTGAGTTGATGTGCACACCGCCATTATCCTGTGATGTGTTCACGTAGTCGCGCATGTTGCCGGGTTGTGGGTCTTTCCCGAGTACGGGATCGTCATAGGCCGTGCCGGGCTCTTTCATCGAGCGCAGCGCAACCCCTTTGACCTGCGGGGTGAACAGCCCTTGCCCGATCAGCCAGTCCGCCGTCGCCGCCGTCTGATTGCGGACCCGCTGCTTGACCAGCGAGCCAAAGATGTCCGAAATCGACTCGTTCAACGCGCCGGACTGGTTGCTATAGTTCAGATTGGAGGTGTACTGGGTTACGCCGTGCGTCAGCTCATGCCCGATCACATCCAACGCGATCGTGAAGCGGTTGAACAACTGCCCGTCGCCGTCGCCATAGACCATCTGCTGGCCGTCCCAAAAAGCGTTGTCGTAGCCTTGCTCGTAGTGCACGCTGGAGTCCAGGCGCAGGCCGTTGCCATCCACCGAATTTCGCTGGTAGATATCCCAGTACAGATCATATGTGGCACCGGCGCCATCATAGGCCTCGTTGACCGCCACATCGCTGACCGGCGCGGAGCCCTCGTCCCGCACGAGCGTCCCGGGCAGCGTGCTCCCGTTGGAGGCGGTATAGACCCGGCGCTGCTTTCCCGCGCCTGTTGCTGCGGCGGCTGACTGGCCCACGATCTCGCTGAGGGCTTGCCTTCGAGCCCTGATTTGGGCAGACGCAACGACTGCGGCCGTGGCGGCTTGCTTCTGGGCAGCAGAGCCGTTGTCGTAGATGCTCTTTAGCATGAAGGGCGGGATGATGCATTGCAGGCTGTGTAGGCGATGTTTCATTGGGAGTCTCCTGTTCGATACCGGTGAAAGGTTTTTTGGTCTGGCTCTAATGTACGCCATTTTGCCTTGCTTTTCAACTGCCTGAAGGCAACGGCTGTCTCAAGCTTTTCTCGTTCTCCCACTGGACGGTCTTGACCGGTCCAGCCTCGCCTAGAAGCCGAGGCAGGAGTGACTCCATGGAGCCGACGTCCGCCGAGGTGAAGAACTGCATCTCGCCCCGCTTGGGCGCCCGCCGCCTTAGGTTCCCGCGGTCCAGCAGACGCCCCGCCTGCCTTGCCACCGCGGGCGCTGGATCGATCACGCGGACCTGTCCGCCGACGATGCTCTGGATCGTCTCGATGACGAATGGGTAGTGTGTGCAGCCTAGAACGACCGTGTCGATGTTGCGCGCCAGCATGGGCCGGAGGGCTGCCTCCAGGATGCGGCGCGTCGCGGGACCATTCAGATCACCCGCCTCGATCCTCTGGACCAGGCCGGGGCAGGCATCCTTCAACAGCTCGACCCCGCCCGCGAAACGCTCAACCACCGATGCAAACAACGCGCCCTGAAATGTGGCCGGGGTTGCCAGCACGCCCACCACACCGGT
Organism: Chloroflexota bacterium; assembly: GCA_036391775.1. Taxonomy (GTDB): domain Bacteria; phylum Chloroflexota; class UBA5177; order UBA5177; family UBA5177; genus DASVZE01. Next base: position 2,105 of record DASVZE010000435.1, read on the forward strand.
TTCCGTGTGCTCAGCCGCGGGTTTCACCGCGGGCTCCA
>DASVZE010000436.1:0-8388 GCA_036391775.1 Chloroflexota bacterium
CGTACTGTATTTTGTGCTGCAGGCGCTTCTCGTGACCTGGATCGGCACTGCGCTGGGGCGACGCGTCGGCGAGGTGTTCGCCGAGCGCGCTGAAGTGGCCGCGGGCGTGGTCCTGAGCCTGCTGGCAGTGGCCCTGGCGGCGGAACGCGCATTGGGTGGCGTATGAGGGTGCGCCACTTGACAGAGTGACGAACTTGCACCATGCGTGCTATAATCTTGGACGAGCGCCCCGCTTGCGGGGCGTATTTCAATTGGAAACCTGAAGGGCTATGGCTATCAATAAATCCGTGACGCTTACTGCCGACGGCAAGCGTGAGCTCGAGGACAAACTGAATTTTTTGAAGACCGTCAAGCGGCCTGAAATTGCCGACAAGATTGGCCGCGCCGCCTCCGATGGCGATCTCTCGGAGAACGGGGCGTATCACCAGGCCAAGGAAGACCAGGGACGGCTCGAGGGGCAGATTGCCGAGCTAGAGTATGTCCTTCGCAATGCCGAGGTGGCTGAGGACACGGGGGATCGAGTCGGAATCGGCAAGACGGTTGTGGTGGCGGATGAGACGGACAGCGAGAAGACGTATCGCATCGTCAGCTCCCACGAGGTCAATGCCGTCCAGGGAAGTATCTCGGATCAATCGCCTATTGGGGCTGCACTCATGGGGGCGCGCGCCGGCGACAGCGTCGAGGCTCAGCTTCCTGGCCGCACCCGCAAGCTCCGCATCGTCGCCGTCCACTAAGCTTTCGTTTCACCGCGCAACGGCGGGGTCGTCTGGCTACGCCTGTCCGGCGATGTGTGTTAGACGTTCATCTTCCACTCGTTACGCAATACGTCAAGATAGCTGGGCGGAAACACCTCGGGTGGCATACGTCCGGCGACCTTATCGATGAATCTTTGCGAGCGCTCGCTCAGGCGCTCAATATCAACCTTGCTCTGTTCTTTAAAGAGAAATCGCCGTTGTGGGCTGAATCAACAGCCCACAACGGCGATCTGTTTTGTCCCATCCTTACGAGACTGCGGTCAGCCTTCGGACGTTCTCCACGTGCTGGTGGGAGTCACCTGACCGGGCGGCATCACCGCACACGGGGCAATCCGGATTGCGGCGAAGCTTGAGCTCGGTGAAGCTGGTAGTCAAGGCGTCGAACAGCAGCAGGCGTCCGGCCAGCGGCTCGCCGATGCCGAGCACCAGCTTGATGGCCTCCGTGGCCTGGAGCAAACCCATGATGCCGGGCAGCACACCCAGCACACCCACCTCCGAGCAGCTCGGGGCCAGCGCCGGGGGCGGCGCCTCCGGATAGATGCAGTAGTAGCACGCGCTTTCGCCGGGCAGAATCGTGGTGATCTGCCCCTCGAAGCCCAGGATGCTGGAGGTGATGTCCGGCTTGCCCAGGCGGACGCAGACCTCGTTCAACAGATACATGGTGTCGAAGTTGTCGCTGCCCTCCAGTACAATGTCGTACTGCGAAACGATCTCATCGGCGTTCTCCGCCGTGATGCGCATCTCGTGGCCCACCACTTTGACCTCGGGGTTGAGGGCATTGATGCCCTGCCGAGCTGATTCGACCTTGGACATGCCGACGCGATCCGTGGTGTGGATCACCTGGCGCTGCAAATTACTCTCGTCCACCACGTCAGCGTCGACCAGCCCGATCGTTCCGACGCCCGCGGCGGCCAGATAGAGCGCCGCCGGGGAGCCGAGGCCGCCGGCTCCGATCAGGAGGATCTTGGAATCGAGCAGCTTGAGCTGGCCTTCTTCCCCCACCTCTGGAACCAGGACGTGCCTGCTGTAGCGGTGCATCTGCTCCGGAGTGAGCGTGCGCGGCACGATATACGGCTGTCCACTGTCTTTCCAGGCCGTGAATCCACCGGCGAGTGACGCCACATCGGTGTAGCCCATCTCCTTCAGTGTGCGTCCGGCAAGGAGAGATCGTATGCCGCCCGCGCAGTACAGCAAGATGGGCGTCGATCTGTTGGGAACCGCGTTCTCGATGCGTAGCTCCAGATTTCCGCGGGCGATGTGCGAGGCGCCCTTGATGGCTCCCTCATCCCACTCAGACTTCTCGCGTACATCGATCACTTTTGGACCGTTTGATCCATTGATCTCTTGCGCAGCCTCGGGAACCGTTACCTCCGGCACCTCTTGCTTGGCTGCCGTTAAAACCTGGTCGAATGTGGCCATTACCTGTGACTCCTCATGGGTCTATGTCTTCTAAGTGCACCGTCTCCAGCTCTACACGTCTCAATCATGCCGGCACCGTGCGGCGAGCAAAAGAGGAGCAACGGGGAAAAGGCGTGCTATATATCTCAATGATAAAGCAGTCAAGCGGACCAAAAAGAATAGTCCTGCCGTACGACCGCGTTTCATTGACTGCATGGTGAGTTGTGGGCCGCCCCTGGCTCGCCAAAGGATCGCTGTCCATTCAGACTCCAAGCGTTTCTCGCACTGCCGGACTCGCGTCTGCAACAAGGTGGCGCGATAGCGCACCACTGATCTCTCTCAGCTCCGCGATCTGCTGGGGTGTCAGCTGATCGAAGAGGTGCGTGCGCACGCTCTCCACGTGTGCCGGTGCGGTTCTCTTGAGCATGGCAAGACCCTCGTCAGTGAGCACGCCGATCCACCCGCGGCGGTCGATGGGACAGTGCTCGCGCCTCACCCAGCCGTTTTCCTCCAGACGGGAGAAAGCGTGCGACAGGCGGCTGGCTGAGATTTGCAGCACCTCGGCCAGCTCGCTCATCCGCATAGCGCGATCCGGCATATCGGAGAGGATGGCAAGGATCAGGTAGTAGCTGAACGGTATACCCGCGTCGCGTTGTAGATCGCGCTCAAGCTCGGCAAAGAGCAAGCGCGTGGCAGCCACAAAGGAAAGCCAGGTTTGCTGTTGTTCCGCGTCCAGCCAGCGAGCTTCTGCCATGATTGCCATTAGCTTGTTCTACCCTCGATCAGAATACGTGAGTGTACCATTTTTGAGTATTCAAATACCAAGTGTTCAGAGACCTATCCCTACCTCGCTCGGTCGCCGGCTGATCGACTTTCAACTTCCACGAGGTGTAGCTCGGCATTGTATGCCGACCACGGTAGGCCGGCATGCCCCGTTCAGGGGCAGGCTCGGCCGGGCAAAGGCACCACCGTCCCTTCCATGCCACGGTGTCTGCATGGGGACGGTCCCATGCGGGATGTATGTGCCGTATGGGAAACACCGAGGTGTTCCCCGGCCGGACGCGGCCCTGAACTGGCCACTGCGGCCCTCGCTGAAACGGCGACGTGGCGACGTGCTACCCCTTGCGTACGAAGCCGAGCTGTGTACGGATTGTTAAAGACGAAACCTCTGCGCTGATTCGGCACCTATCCCATGTCCGGAGCGATCTCGGTCGTGTCGTGCTACGCCAGCCTGAGTAGCAGGTCCACTACCTCTTGATGGCCGGCCAGAGAAGGAAGCACCAGGTCGGCGCCCGCCTGCTCCAGGTCCTCAGTGGTGTACGGGCCCGTTGCCACGCCGACCGTCCGCGTGCCCGCGATCTGACCGGCCTCGATGTCCAGCGGTGTATCGCCGATGACAACGGCGCGATGCGGCGGAATTGGTTCGCCGCGCGCCGTGCCGGCCTTGTGCAGCGCGACGGGTATGAGATCCGCTCGTATCTCGGACTCCTCGCCGAACCCTCCGGTATCGAAGTACTGTTCAAGGCCCGCGTGGCGCACCTTGGCCCTGCCCACCCGGGCGATGTTTCCGGTGAGCAGGCCGAGCCATTGACCGTGCGCATTCAGGTGTTGCAAGACCTCCGGCACACCGGGCAGAACCCGCTCGCGCAGATCAGTTTGATGCTGCTCTACCCAGTCGCCCATCAGCTCAAAGGCCTCGGCCAGACGCTCCTGGATCCGCTCCTCGGCGAAACCCTGGCGTCGCAGTGCTTCATGGAGCAGCCACCGATCCGTTCGGCCGGCAGGGGATATGCCCGACAGATCAAGCTCCAGCCCGTATACCTGCCGGAAGGCGCGCACAAACGCATCACGGTGCACGGAGGTGCCGGTCTTGATCAGAGTACCGTCGATATCGAACAGGAAGAGTGAAGGTTGAGTCATGACTCATCCCTGTGTAGCATGAGGCCAGCATGGGCAGAAAACCACGGATCAATGGGCGTCTCATCATCGTTGCCCTTCTCGCCGTCGGGCTCCTGGTCGCACTGGTGCTGGCCACGGGCGGTGGCTTCCCCAATCCCAATACGGTGCTGACCTCGACGCCTGCTCCAGAGGCGGCTAGCTCGCCCACGCCATCCCCGACACAGCACATTGCAGGCAAGGTGACAGTTGTGGTGAGGCATCGCGCCGGCAACACCTGGCAGTTCCTCTATACAGTGCGGAACACGGGTTCAACGCCGATTGCCGGTTTCGAGCTCAGCGCGCCACGCTCAAATCTCTCTGCGGTCACTGTTCCCACGGGCTGGGCAGTCTACGGCAGCGGCGTCTGCGGCGGCCGGCACGGCGGAATCCTTGCCTACTGGTCGACCGCCACCGCGAGCCCTACTGCCATCGGGCCCGGCGCGAAGATGACATTCGGTTTCACAGTTCGGACAAAAGCTCTGGGCTCTGTGCTGTACTCACTCTCGTCCGGGGCTGCGACACCGCTATTCGGCAACATTCAAGGTCCGGCGCCGAGTACGTTGCCTGCTCGGGGATCGTGCACGTCTTGAAAAAATAAACGCTGTGCGGGCCACCAGAGACCGCATTGAGGATGGCAACACGATTGCTCCGCATGGCCCCGCACAGCCCGATACCGGCGAATGGATGCGTGCCAAAGACGCAGTTCAACTACGACCAAGGAACCAGAGTTACTGATAGATCTGCAGAGTGCGAGTCTCCCTCCCAGGGCACTCCAAGACTTGGCTTGCTAAGTGTACAGAGCGATCAACAATCTGTCAAAAGTCTTTCATCCTTTTGAAGATTCAGTGTGGCGTTACGAGATTTCGTTTGATTCCTTCAATCCTGCTGTCATTGTTTGACCTGAGTACCAAACAGATGTACTCTGCGGGGTAGTCTCTCGTACCGCCGGATCGTGCGTCGGCGGGGCTCGATTCTCCACGGATTCGGACAGTTGGGCGAGCGGTACGCCACCTCAGGAGATTGTGATGGCAATTCATCGTAATCGACGGTACCGGCGCCGGCATGTGGGCCAGGAAGGGCTGAATCATGGCCGAGACCTGCGCTGAGTGCTCCTTTGACTGGGCAACGTCCACCCTTGAGGGACTCCGTATCGTTCACCGTCTCCCGGAAGATGCCAGGGAGATGGTTGAGCCCATGGGAGAAGGGGCGTATCGCAGACCGCAGCCGGATGTCTGGTCCGCCAACGAATACATCTGGCATCTGGTGGATGCTTTTCGCATGGCGGCGGAATGGATGCATGATATGCGCGTGACCGAGCATCCCACACACTATGCAGTGGACAACGATGCTCTTGCTGCAGCGCGCCGCTACGACCGATTGCCGGTCCACATTGGACTCTGGTCGCTGGAGCAATCCTGCCGGCTGTTCATCGAGGAAGCGGCCGTTACCGACCCCGACCGAACGTGCTATTACCACGATTGGCAGGACGTAACTGCTGCTCAGGTCGTGGGCTTTCTGGCTCATGAAGCAGCGCATCATCTCTATGATCTGCGGCGCGCCCGAGGAGGTTGACTATGCAAGCTAACGTGCAAGACAAGGCGGCAGAGGCGACATTGGCCGCAATCGAGCGATTCAACATCGCCTTCGGCGATCACGATGTGGACGCCATCATGGCACACATGACCGACGACTGTATCTTCGAGAGCACCTACCCACCGCCTGACGGAATTCGCTACCAGGGACAGGAAGTGGTGCGCGGAGTGTGGAACGAGCTTTTCACCGCCTCTCCTGACGCTCGGTTCGATGCCGAGGAGATCGTCGCCGCCGGAGATCGGTGCACCGTGCGCTGGATCTATCGCTACACGGATGGCAGCGGCCAGGAACAGCACCTCCGTGGCGTGGACGTGTTCCGGGTGCGCGACGGCAAAGTCGCGGAGAAGCTCTCGTACGTTAAGGGATAAAGAGGGCGGGCTTTCATCGATCTGGCGGCTGGCCGGCGGACTCATTCACGTCCGTCGGCTCGCCGTGAGCCCTGTCCTGGACTGTTCACTCGCTCGACAGTATGGTCGTAAGAGGCGTGCCGGGTCTCAGTAGGTTCGTCGGGTACCCTCCGGCCGCCGCCCCACCAACGGTAGAGGCCCGGGCCGCGGGAAGAGGCTCGCTCCGGAAGCGCCTCAACAACGGTGGACGGCTGTCAGCCGGCTGGTCACGGTGAAAGGGAAAGAGAAATGGCAACAGACTTCATAGCCGATCCAATCTCCCGAGAAGAGATAGACGAGCTCGCGCGCAAGCTGCATGTGTGGGCCGGCCAGTTGTCGCCTCGGGAACATGCCATGTTGTTGCTGGTGGCCGCTCGTGCCGCCGGCGATGTCGCGGGAGCCGGAAGCGCCACGGGCGGCGTGGCGTACGACATCATCGAGCCGGTGAATCCGCCGCCAGACACCATTCTTCTCGATGTGATCGCGGCCGTATACAGCGCATTGAAGTCGCTGCTGGATTCCCTCTCGTAGGCATCAATCCCTGCGGGAAATGATCAGGGGTACCTGGTCGATGATCGTCTTCCAGGGCCCGCCGAAGTTTACAAGCGCAAAGCAGGGCGACCTGCTCCGCCGATGACCGGTATTGCCTGTCCGGCAGTTGACACCTGTTACGTGGCCGGGGAAGTGCCAATCCTGGCGACGCATCCGCCGAGGTAACGGGTGTGTAACGGGAGCTGCGATATGGTCAGCGCAGCACGGAGTCGTGAGATGGGAGGTGGCAGGTGAAACGATGGTCCCGGAAGGCCGTCAATGCTGTGGCAAGAACCGTGATTGCCGTGATTGGGATTGGTTCCTCAGGCCAGGTTTGGCACGGACCGCAGCCTGCCTTCACCTCGCCCGTCCAGGCCGAGGTCTCCCTGGCCCGTGGTTGGCACCATCGTCCGGCCGTCGCTCCAGGTCTTGTAATTACCGGTGGCCTCCCCGATGTGCAGCTCGTGGCCGGGGGACCGGGTCTGGTGGCGTATGACAGGCAAGGAGGAGGCTTCCGCATGTACGCCTCCGCCACCGGACAGCACTGGAAGCAACTGCCAAGTCCAGCCTTCGGGCCACATGCATTGGTGACCCAGCTCTTCGTTGTCGGGCAGCGGTTCATTATCACTGGGGAGACGCCCGCCGTTACCAGGGGACACAGGCCGCGCATCTGGTCGTCAGTGAATGGCGGCCGGACGTGGAAGGTGTCGCCGGCAAAGCTGCAGATCAGCGCGGTGACTTCCGGGGCCGACGGCCTGATCGGCTTCGTGAGCGTACGTTCCTCGACAGGGCTCTGGGTGACGCAGCTCTGGACCTCAAAGGACGGCGTGAATTGGCGGCAGCTCTCGGTGCCAAACCCAAGCTTCGCCTCGGGGACGGTGATGTCGGTAGCCCACGGCGGCCACGGGTACGTCGCGGGCGGCTACATTGTCGAGAAAGGACGCCCCGGCCGCCCAACGATCTGGACATCCCGGAATGGGCTCGCCTGGACGGAGGTCCCAGACGCCGGTACGATCTTTGCCGGCAGCGCGACGGGAATCACTCAGGTGGTTGCTGGGCCCGCAGGGGTAGCAGCTGTGGCAGAGGTGTTTGGTCCCTCCTCGCGGAACGGAATCTGGGCCTCGCGGGATGGGATCCACTGGCGCCGTGCAGCCGATGGCTTTGTCACCGCGCCTGGACTGCCTACTCTGTCCCTCGCCGTCTGGCAGGGAGGATTTGTGTACGCCCAGGATACGGGAACAGGAGCAGAGCTCTACTCTTCCCCGGATGGGTTGAACTGGACGCGGCTGGGAAGTGACGCCCTCTTCGGAGGAAGCGCGTTTGTGACGGCGATGATCGGCTTCCACGGTGGTCTGGTTGCCATCGGCGGCTTTGCCGTCCATCCCAGGGCACAGTGCGTTCTAGAGCCCGGTCTCGCGACTGGCGGTCTTGTCACCCTCAAGCCCTCAGTGCTTTTCTGGACCCCGAACGCGAGCCGGACGGCACCGGCGCCCACACTCGATCCGACAGACCCCCGAGCATTCAGGCTTCTACCCCAGGACTTTCCCCCGGCCTTCTTTTTTCCTCAAGGCCCGCACTCCTATCAGGGCCAGTACATAGACCTCTGCGGCTACCTCTCGGCGCTGGGGCGGCATCGCGCCTACCTGCTCCAATTTGACACCGGCGCGCGCGACCTAGCCCTGGATATGGTCACGCAGAAGACGGCAGCAGCGCAGGCCGCATTCCGGCAGATCGATCGGCTGGTCGCGCAGGTGCCATGGGTGACCGCGGTTGAGCCGGTCGTGAAG
>DASVZE010000437.1:0-2937 GCA_036391775.1 Chloroflexota bacterium
GAGAGCACTATCGAGATTGCCGGCAGGATGATGCGGTTGCCGGCCGGCTCATTCTTTCAGACAAATCTTGCGCTTCTGCCCGCGGTGATCGAGCGGATGGAAGAGCGCATCGCAGGGCGGGAATGGCAGCATGCCGCCGATGTCTATGGTGGCGTGGGCACGCTCGGTCTGCCGCTGGCGAGACATGTCCAACACATGACCATCGTCGAGCTTGACGCGTGCGCGGTCGAAGCCGCTCGCGCAACGGCATCCGACTGGGGCCTTCACAACGTTGAATTTGTGAGTCGTCACGCGGAGCGCACACTTTCCCGGGAGACTGGATTTGATCTTGTCATCGTGGATCCGCCGCGGTCGGGATTGGGTGAGCCAGTGCTGGTGGCTCTTCAGTCCAGCCGGCCTCGATTAATTTTGTACCTATCCTGCTCTCCGGCTTCACTTTCCCGGGACCTTGCCGTCTTGTCTGCGTCCGGGTATCGCGTGGAATCACTCGAAATATTCGACTTTTACCCACAGACGTATCACGTAGAATCGCTGTCAATTCTTTCGCTATGACGCTGGTCCTTGCCTCGATGTCGGCACGACGACGTGAGCTTCTCTCTCGTCTTGGTGTAACGTTCGAGGTTATTCCGTCGTCCGGCGAGGAACGCCCTCCTCGCCGCGATGAAGCACCGGAGGAGTACGCATCGGAGCTTGCGCGAGACAAAGCACGCGTCGTTTCCGCCGGCCAACCCGACGCAGTGATTCTCGCGGCGGACACGGTGGTGGCGGTTGACAATTGTCTCCTGGGCAAACCAGAGTACCCAGCCGAAGCTCGCAGGATGCTCGAGCTACTGCGAGGCAGGGCGCACGTCGTGGTGACAGGTGTGGCCGTGCGGAGTCAAGGGGTCGAACATTGGGGACGAGTCGTATCGACCGTCCATATGCGTGCCTATTCCGATGCAGACATTGCTGCCTACATTGCCACGGGTGAGCCGGACGATAAAGCCGGGGCCTATGCGATACAGGGCATTGGCGGCTCTCTGGTCCATTCGGTGGATGGTTGCCTCGAAGCCGTCATCGGACTCCCACTGTGTCTCAGCACCACATTGCTTAGTCGCTGTCTCGCCAATGTGTCCTCGACCGACGAACTTTGTCATCATCTGTCCGGAGAAAAACGGTTCGCGTTGAAGAACTCATCGCGTAACTGGGGATAACCTGTTCCCTGCCTCCACCCGTTCTCCACGACGCGTACACGAATTTACGTGGGCGTATCCACGGGCAAAACTCGATATTGGCATGTGCGCAAGCGGGTTCCACGACGTTGCGATCAAAGTCCGACTTATTGTCAAGCAAATCATGGAAATGGTCGAGAAATGGCTCAGAGACGCCAGAATCTAGCGTAAGTACGCCGTTGCGCAGGGAGGTGTGCTCGTCTATCGTAGAGAGGCCTACCCCAGCACCCTTCCCCCTCCAGTATGAGGATCGTGTGACCGAGTCACTTGACGTATTTACGTTGTCTTCTCACGGAACAACCATATCACCATCGTCGCTTGTCACGGGCGAGTTTCCGACGATTGCCTGTGATCGATGCAAAGCGCAAAGCTTGCCGTGGGAATTGCGAAGCTTTGGCGGCAAGTCCGTTTGCGGAGCTTGTTTCAACGCGACCCTGGAACTTGCTCGTGCCGCCATAGGAGCCATGGCGGGAAACGAACCAAATAGGAAATGTTCCAATTGTCGGGCTCTGAGGACTCCGTCTCTCGGAAGCGCATGGTGCGCGATCACGGACCTGGGCGATGACAGAGCACGCATCTGCGCTAATTTCGTTGCCGTAGGTGTGGACGAAGCCCGGACCGCCGTCACGGGGGGGCGCGCGGCTGCCCTCGATCTCTGGCAAGCGGTCAGTGAGGAGCTGCGCTCGACACTGGGAGACGACAACTTCGAAACCTGGTTTGGAAAAGTCGATCCAGTTGAGTTGAGAGAAGACAACTTTCTACTGGCTGTTCCCGATGAGTACACGCGAGAGTGGCTGCAAGGAAGGCTGCATCCGGTTCTGCTGAACGCCCTGGCACTCGCCGGCTCCGAGAACATCACGCTGACTTATACAATCGAAGCATTTGAAGCCGATGAGGACACGGAGCCCGTTGACGGCTCTTCCGGCAGTTCGGCCGGCGACGACGAGACGCGTGCCGCACTCTCAGCCTTTAATCCGCACTACACCTTCGCTGAATACATTGTGGGTTCGGGCAACCGGCTGGCGCATGCAAGTGCTCTTGCCTGCGTGGATAAGCCTGGTAGGACTTATAACCCGCTGGTGCTATACGGTGGTGTCGGCGTTGGAAAGACCCACTTGCTGCAGGCTATCGGTCAGGAGGCAATCGCTCAGGGAAAGGGTCGTGTTCTGTTCACGACGTCCGAAGCTTTTACCAATGAGCTGGTAGCCTCGATCCGCGATGGGTCGACCGGGCCCTTCCGCGACCGCTATCGCAGTGTCGATTTCTTGCTCCTGGACGATGTGCAGTTTATTGCCGGGAAGGAAGCAACTCAGGAAGAGTTCTTCCACACGTTCAACTCCCTGCACCAGGCAGGGAAGCAGATTGTGCTCACAAGTGACCGCCCGCCGTCCGAGCTTCGCGTTTTGCAGGATCGCCTGCGCTCGCGTTTTGCCTGGGGACTAACGGTCGACCTGCAGCCGCCGGATCTTGAGACGCGCATCGCGATTGTACGCGCCAAAGCCGATACCAGACATCGTCGCCTGCATGAAACCGTGGTCAACGCCCTTGCTACGCGAGCCAGCGCAAATGTGCGCGAGCTTGAGGGAGCGCTAAATCGAGTACTCGCTCTCGCAGACCTGCTCGGAACGGAACCGGGAATGGAAATCGCGCGCACCGTGCTGGGCGACGTGGAGACGGGACCCGGCACCTGCCGCCCTGACGACGTGCTACAAGCCGTCTCCGCTTA
>DASVZE010000438.1:0-2268 GCA_036391775.1 Chloroflexota bacterium
CGCGAGGGACTGGATCGAGCCTGGCAAGAAGCGCTCGCCGCCGCGTAAATAGTTTATCGCGCAGGACCTGGTGGGCGCGTAACGTTCGAGCTCGTTGTGAGAGATGGTGAACTGGCGCTTCGGCGGGAGGCTCGCCTCCGCCTCGTGATGGCGCTCTGTGCCGAGCAGTAGGATGAGTGGGTCAGCAGAATGCGCCACCTCGACATTGGTGAGCTACGTCGCTGGAAGGAGGAGCAGGCAGGAGAAGAGGTGACACTGACGGGCATGTGACCCGCAAAAGGGCATGGTCCCGTAGACGATGGGGACGGAAAGGGAGACCAAGGGTGGCGACAACCGGAAATGTGGCGTTGAGCCGGCCGTGGAGACGTGCGGAGATGTTCGGAGTTACACCTGCGACTGCTACGGATGTCAGACCGTCTGTGACGAGGGTTCTCTTGAAGGGAGACACGGAATGGATACCGATGCCGAGGTCACACCGGAGCCAATCTTGACCGTTGCAACGGGGTTCATGGCCGCCAAACATCTGTTCGTGGCCTCTGAGGTTGGCCTCTTCTCCGCGCTGGGTGACGGCCCCTTGACGCTCGATGAGCTGGCTCAGCGAACCGGCGTTCCCCGTCTGTCAGTCCGCATCCTTGCGGATGCGATGGTGGTACTTGGCTTTGTTGCTCGGGAAGATGGCCGCTATCGCAATGTGTCGGTCGCCCAAGCCTTCCTTTCCGGCCAGACGACAACCGACCTCCGTCCAGCACTCCGGTTCTTTGACCGCATTAGCTACCCTACCTGGATGCACCTGGAAGACGCCATTCGCACGCGGCGAGGTGTCCGTGGCGATCTCTCCCCAGAGCAGTGGGAGATCCGCTCGCGAGGTGTTGAGGCTATTAGTGCCGGGGCGGCTCAAGGTCTGCTCGATGCCTACGACTTTTCCCACTGCCGGCGCATCCTCGATCTTGGCGGCGGGACCGGTTCCTTCATGCGCGTCCTGACACAGCGCTATCCCCAGGTCGAGGCAACGCTCTTTGAACAGCCGGCTGTCGCTGCTGTTGCGCGGCAGCTGCTGGCTGGAACGCCTGAAGGCACGCGCATTGCGGTCGTCGAGGGAGATTTCTTCCATGATCCCATCCCGCCGGGACACGATATCGTTCTCTTGGCCAATGTCATCCATGTCTTCTCACCTGACCACAACCGCGAGTTGCTCTCGCGTGTCAAGGCTAGTTCCCCTCTAGATGCGACGCTGTTGCTTGTCGACTTCTGGACCGATGCGTCTCATACCCAGCCAGTTTTTGCCGCCTTGATGGCTGGCGAGTGGTTGACCGCTAGTGGTGAGGCGGACTGCTACAGCGTAGAGGAGATCACGGAGTGGCTCCGCCACACGGGATGGATAGTGGATCGCCACCAGCCAGTAGCCGGACCATCGAGTCTTGTCGTGGCTCATGCTGGCCTGGAATAGGTACAAGCCTCGACGTCTTCCAGGATCACACGCGGTGGGCACGACGTGCAGCCTTCAGTAACTCCCTGTTTGTGGTCTCTGAGAGGGCCCATCGCGGCCTCAGGCCGCGGTGCTCTCGGCTCACGCGCGCCGCAGCGATGCTACTAGGTCCGCCTGCCCCCTGCCACGAAGGAGTTCTGCGGGATTCTTCCTCGCAGGTGAGCCGGAGAGCAGTCATTCTCGTGGCTGTGTCAGAGCAGACGGCTCGCGAAGGAGTGAGAGCGACCGTGCGAGACGAGCGAGGCAAAGATCTATGCGACCATGAGCCGCGTCATGTTCAGGAGACTGGCTCATTCATGACTCTTTCGGAGGGATTCTAGACATCGCCGCTGTCGGTATCCGATCGGTTGTGCTGGTCGAAGGGATCAGCGATCAGATCGCGGTCGAGACTCTCGCTACGCGCCTCGGTCGTAATCTCACGAGCGAGGGTGTCTCTATCGTGCCGATGGGAGGGGCGCACGCACTCGGACGCTTCCTCACGCGGTTCGGCCCGAACGGGGCGAACCTGAGGATCGCCGGACTCTACGACGTGGGGGAGGAGAGCGTGGTCAACCGCGCCCTGCAGCGGGCCGGATTCGGCTCCTCGCTGACTCGGACCGATATGGAAGAGCTGGGGTTCTACGTGTGTGTCGTCGATCTGGAGGACGAGCTGATTCGGGCTCTGGGGGCCGCCTCAGTCGAGGCCGTTCTTGACGTCCAAGGCGAGCTCGACTCCTTCCGCACCTTGCAAAAGCAGCCGGCGTGGCGGGGGAAGAGACTCGAAGACCAGCTGCGGCGCTTTA
>DASVZE010000439.1:0-6157 GCA_036391775.1 Chloroflexota bacterium
GATCCTCCAGGATCTCAGAAAAGTCCGGGCCAACGCCTCATCACCCTCGAGCCTGAGAGATGTGGTGCGCACGGCATCCTCCGGCTTGATGCGGCCCGCCAGAACCAACGCCAGAGTGCCGGCCTCACCGGTGCAGGTAGCGTCAGCCTTGTCTGCTTTGCCCACGCGGGGTATCGCTTTGCCGCCTTCCATCTGCCACCAGAGATCAATGGATGGATCGACAATCGACACCTGCACCGTTCCGGCCGTGCCCTTGGGCAGGTGCAGCAGGAATGGCGTGCCGCTCCAGAAAAAGTGGGGAATGACCTGCCGCGCTTCGGCACTGAGGTGTGCTAGGGGGTCAGTCGGTGACGCCATGTCCCAGCCGTGTACAGCAAGCTCGTCTACCACCGCGCTAAGGAAGAAGGAGAGCGGCCACGGGCCCCCGGCGTAATAGACGGGCCGGCTGTAATCCTCCGGGCCAACACGCATGAGCTGTTCCCGCAGGTTCCGCGCACTTGTTGAAAACTGCGCACGGATTACCTCTGGAGAAAGCGCTCGATCAATCATGCGCGGAAGGGACCGGTTCACAGCATTGAAGGCGGGCATTGCTACCGGCGCGATCTTTTCGCTGACCTTTCCCATGGCACGCCATATGCCGCCGCTTCCTTTGCCGGCCAGCACGACGCCCACCAGCCGGTTGTATACCGCTATAGCCAGGTTCAGATGCGTAACAACATCGCCCACAGTCCATTCCGGCACGGCGCTGGACTTGCCCCAGCTTGCGGCGGACTGTGTCTGGACAAAGTCATTAACGTGCGTCAGCTCACTTATCGCGGCGTTACGCACGGAAACCGGAGCGACGGGAAGCCGAACCGGTTCGGGTTGGGTCTGAGCATCGTCGTCCATGGAAGAAAACTCCTGCGGCGCGGGCTGAATTGGGTACTATTGCGGGTACTACCTGCGCTCTAGCATCTCATGTAGCTAGTGAGGCACTTGATGTCGACCAACGAAGAGCAGACTCCATTCCAGCTGCATAGACTGGGCCCGGTCATGGAGCCCGATCCCGATATACCGTATGAGGCCTGGGGCGTCCTCAACCCGGCGTCAGCCCGAGCACAGGACGGCACTCTCTATCTCTTTCCGCGTATCGTGGCGGAAGGCAACTACTCGCGCATCGGCATCGTGCGCGTCAACTTTGATGACCGGGGCAACCCCATCGGAGTGGAGCGCCTGGGATATGTCCTCGAGCCTGAGGAGACATATGAGCGTTCGGAGCGGGCCATGGGTGGTGTTGAAGATCCACGAGTAACCTATGTCGAGCCGCTAAGCTGCTGGATCATGGCTTACACCGGCGTCTCGGCCATGGGGCCGCGCATAGCGCTGGCTGCATCGCACGACCTTTTCAACTGGAACCGCCTTGGTCTGCTGGAGTTCGATCCGAGCTGTTCCGTCGATTTCAATCAGTATGGGAATAAGGACGGCATGCTCTTTCCGGATGTGGTCGTCGATCCGCAGGGTAATCCGTCTCTGGCCATCATGCACCGGCCAACGTACAGGATGCATCACTCCGATGGAACAATCTCGCTCGAGGTGCCGTGCGATGTACAGGATCATCGTGAGAGCATCTGGATTGCTTATATGTCGCTGCATGATGCGAAGAATGACATTCGGTCCCTGACGCGCGTCTGCGATGCTCGGCTGCTGGCAACACCGGTCGAGAGCTGGGAGTGCTTGAAAATTGGGGGAGGTACGCCGCCCATACGTATTCGTGAGGGGTGGCTCACCTACTATCACGGTGTCGATGGCTCCGAATCCTTTAATCCGCAAGTGGGGAAGAAAGTACGGTACTGCGGCGGAGCGCTCGTCCTGGACGCGTGCGATCCTACCAAGATTCTGTATCGTTCGCCCCATCCGGTTCTGGAGCCGGAAACCTTTCAGGAGCAAGAGGGGATAGTACCCAATGTGGTGTTTCCCACGGCGATCGATCAGCGTGAGAATGGGCGTCTGGATGTGTATTACGGCATGGCGGACTCGCGCATCGGGGTGGCGACGTCCGTGCTGCCCGAAGAAAGTCGCTTCGAACCGTAAGAAGCTCGTGTCATGCTCGAGCTCGAACCCTATATCGAAAAAAGAATAGTCATTTCTTGAGGAAGGGTAAGGAAAACGGTGAAAATCGGTATCTTGACAGGGGGCGGAGACGTCCCTGGCTTGAATCCGTGCATCAAGGCAGTGGTGCACCGTGCTATCGATTCAGGGCATGAGATCGTGGGCATTCGCCGCGGTTGGGCCGGATTGCTCAATTACAACCCCGAAATCGATGCGGACCAGAGCCAACTGGTAACGCCACTAACCAAACGATCGGTGCGGACTGTCGACCGCTCGGGCGGAACGTTCTTGCACACCTCGCGCACCAATCCCGGAAAGGTCCGGGAGTCGGAGATTCCGGATTTTCTGCGCGGCCAGTTTCATGGCCAGGAGCGCGTCGATTGCACACCACACGTGCTGAAGGTCATCGAGCACCTGGGGATCGACGTGCTGGCTCCCATCGGGGGTGACGACACTCTCAGTTATGGCGTGCGTCTGCACCAGGAGGGTGTGCCTGTCGTAGGTATCCCAAAGACCATGGACAATGATGTTTACGGCACTGACTACTGCATCGGGTTTTCTACGGCGGTGAGCCGCAGTGTCGATCTGATTCATGCCCTTCGCACGCCCGCGGGCTCACACGAGCGCATTGCTGTGATCGAACTCTTCGGCCGCAACTCGGGTGAATCGGTTCTTATTTCGGCCTATCTGGCGGATGCTGACCGCGCCCTCATCTCAGAGGTTCCGTTTGATATCAACCGTTTGGCCCAGCTCGTGATGGAGGATCGGGAGAATAATCCCAGCAAATACGCGATCGTCGTTATCTCCGAGGGTGCCTCCATGACTGGTGGCGAGATCATCGAGTCCGGACGGGCGGATGCATACGGCCACCGCAAACTTGGAGGTATTGGCCAGCTAACCGGCGAGGCGCTGAACGAGGTGACCGGGATCGATATTCTCTATCAGCCGCTCGGCTACCTGATGCGCGGTGGCGCGCCCGATTCACTGGACCGCATGGTGGCGATGTCCTACGCCAACCTTGCGGTGGACCTGATCTTGAGCCGGACAACCGGTCGCATGGTAGGTCTGCAATCCGGTGTCTATACCACCGTGCCGCTCGATGTAATTTCCCGCACGGAAAAGCGCGTGGACGTCGAGGAACTGTACGACGTGCAAGAGTATCGTCCCAAGGTGGCGCACCAGATGGGCAAGCCCATGTTCCTTTATTAGTGGGCAAGGGGATTTAGTCGAACGCGCCGGTTACCTATGCACCTTCAGCGGGCCAGCATGCTCGAGACTCTCTAAATCCTGGTGCGCTCGCTCGGCATCCCTCCTGGCACCAAGTCGGCGGAAGATAGCCAGCGCCTGTTCCAATTGGTCGGCGGCTTCTTCTGGACGTTCGTGCCTCAGGCGCACAAGTCCCCAGTCATAGCGGGCCCGGGCTTCGCCGTATGGATAGGGAAGCGACTGCGCAACCGCAACCGCTTGACCGAAGATACTCTCTGCCTCGTCCCATCGTTCCTGCCTGCTGCGGATCATGGCCTGAACACGAAGCGCCTCGGGGAGAAGCGGTTTGTGGTGTCTCACGCGCGCCATATCGAGCGCCCTGGATACCGTCGCATCGGCCTGATCGACCAATCCTTCCTCCAGCCTCGCCCATGCCAGGGTTGCCAGAAGACCGATTTGGTCGGACAGAGGATCGGTATCCTCCAGAGACTTCAGACGGTCGATAGCGGCTTGCGCGCGCCCTTCGAGCACCTCGATCTCTCCAAGCAAGCGGTGCGCTCCTTGGAGTGCCTGGATGTCGCCGATGGGCCCGGCGATAGTAACACATTCTTCTAAATTGCGGGCTGCATCCTCCCAGGCGCCTTGAGCCACCCTCAGGCGGCCAAGCTGCAGGGGAGGATAAGCCGAATACCAGGATGAATCGACAGATCGAATGACGTCGGCGCCCCGGACAATAGAGCCCTCTGCCTCCTCCCACTCACCCAGGAAGTAGAGGATCCAACCGATCATGACCAGCGAGTAACCCATGCTCGCCAGCTCGCCGACTCGCTCGGCTAACTGTAAAGAGCGCTCGATATTGGTCCGTCCTTGCTCCAGGGCGCCGATCTCGAAGTACAGCTCGCCGAGATTGCTTACGGCAATGCTGAGAATTTCGAGATTGCCTGTCGCTTCCGCCAGGTGGACCGAGCTCTCCAGACCGGCGGTTCCTTCCTCCACCTTTCCCAACATGTAGAGGACAGTGCCCCGACGCATCTCTGCCGCGGCAAGGAGCCCTTCGTCGCCGATGGATCGAGCGGTGTCGACGCCGCGCTCTGCAGCGTCTAAACATTCTTCGTACCGTCCTCCCGCGAAATACAGGTGAGCAAGAGCCACGTAGAGAGATGCAAGACCCGCCGATGGCCCACTCCAGGCAAGGAGATCGAGCAGGGGCGTGAGCCGCGCTACTCCCTCATCGACGCTGCCTCGGTCGCGATGAACACGGCCGATCCTGGCCGTCACCCGCCCCACCGCCTCCAGGTCGCGCGACTGTCGATAGATCTCAACCGCTTGCTCGAGGACCTGCAAAGCCTCGTCAAAACGAGCGACTGTGTGCAGCACCCCACCCAGCTTTTCGTCGATGCGAGCGACAGCCGTCTCCCCGGCGCCGACAAGTTCCAGACGTCTGAGCGTCTCCTGGTAACCGGCGATGGCCGCCTCATTGGCATAGACGTCGACAGCTCTATCTCCGGCACGCTCCAGCCACTGAGCTGCTTCCTCGTGTTCCTCGGTTTTCGCATAGTGATAGGCGATGATCTCGATATATTCGTCTGATGGATATACCTCGGCGGTAGCGCGCGCTGTGGCGAGATGCAGTGCCTGCCGCCGCTTCTGCACCAGCGTGTTGTAGGCTGCCTCCCGCATGCTGACATGTTTGAAGACGTACTCCAGGTCGGGACCGCGCCGAGGGAAGGCGATCTCTGCTTGTTGTAAGGCCGCCAGTGGACGGTCCAGGCTCTGTTCTGCCTGGCCGGTGATGGCCGCCAGAAGCCGGACGGAGAAGCTACGCCCAATCACACTCGCGATCTGCGTCAGCGTCCGTACCTCTCCTTCCAGCCGATCGAGACGGGCCAGCAGGACCTCCGTGAGAGTACTCGGCAGGCGTTCCGCCGCTCCCCGTGCCAGACGCATCTCCCCATTTCGTTCTTCCAGGTCACCTGCTTCTTGTAGAGCGCGGAGCATCTCCTCCACAAAGAAGGGATTGCCGCCCGCTCGGTCGGCAACATAGCGCTCGAGCTCCGGATTTAGCCGCATTCCGCCCAGAACCGCCCCTGCGAGCGTTACTGCTTCCTGGTCGCTCAGGGGCCGAAGTGTGAGCCGTTCGGTCCAGCCCCACTCACTCCAGGGGGCATTCCACCCAGGACGCTGCGCCCCCAGGACCAGTAATCGCAAGCCCGGAACGTCGCTCAGTAGCTCCTTCAGCACGTCCTGGCTTGCCTCGTCGATCCAATGCACGTCCTCCAGCACAATGACCATCGGAGCTCGCTCCGAAAAAGCGCCCAGCACTGACCGCAAGCTACGAATCAATGACTGCCGACGAATCTGTGGTCCGGCATTCGCCACGACCGAATTGCCGGGTGCAAGACCCAACACCTCGCCCAGCACGTCCAGAGCTTCGGCCCGCGTGTCCTCGCCGGCGACTGCAAGCAGTCCACCGATCGACGACCGTAGCCGGGGTCCCACTTCCTCCACCGAATCCTGCTCCCGTAGACCAAAGAGAGAGCGCAACAGATCGGACAGCAACCAGAGAGAAATCCCCTGGCCATAGGAGAGACAGCGGGCACGAACCACCCGAACGCTCGATCCAGACGCCACCTTGTCGATCAACTCGGCGATCAACCGGCTCTTGCCCACACCGGCATCCCCAATCACCGTGACCAGTTGTCCCTCCCCTCCTTGCGCTCGCACCCAGGCATCCAATAAGGCAACCATCTCCCGGTCTCGTCCGATCAAAGGGGTCGCTTCCTCACTGGTCTCCCACCGTTCTCCGAACCGTTCCCGCAGTCCCAGAGCGGGGTACACCGGCACCGTCCCGATCTTGCCCTTG
>DASVZE010000440.1:0-2748 GCA_036391775.1 Chloroflexota bacterium
TCCAGGACCGGCTCCGTGCGAGCGACGTCTTTTGCCGCACCCAGCCGCTGGAATATCTCGAAAGCCTCCTCCAGCCGTCCCAGCCTCTCCAGGATGCGCGCCTCGGCATACGGATAGGGCAGCTTCCTTGCGAGCGCAAGTCCCTCCTCAAAAACGTCCAGCGCCTCACTGGCTTGCCCTTGCCTCTGAAGCACCATTCCCAGGATTCGTAAGGAGTCAACCAGCGCCAGCGTCTCCTCCTGCTCGCGCCCTCGTCTCACCGCGCCGGCCGCCAGCTCCGCCGCGCGGTCGACGTCCGTTAGCTCCAGATACGCCCAACCAAGAGTGCTCTCGATGATGACGCGGAAGGCTCCTTCCTGCCCAGCCAGTGGTTCCAGTCGAGCAACCGCGGCGTCCGGCTGTCCACGCAGTATCTCCAGCTCCGCCAGACTGGAATGAATCATCTCCAGCGCCTGCCGGTCTCCGGATGCTTCCGCCAACCGCAGTGCTTGCATCAGATCAGGCTCCGCCTCGTGCCATTCCCCCTGGGCGAGCCTCAGCTGCCCTTTCATACCGGGGATGTAGGTGGCAAAACTGCTCGCCGAGGAGTGGGTGAGCAGTACCTGGCTGGCTCGCTCCAGATATTCGCCCGCCTCCTCCCACTGTCCTAGTGTGAGCAGAATCTGCGCAAGGTTCGTAAGCAAGAAGGCGATATGAGCTGGGTTACCGACGCGCTCGCTAACTTCCACAGCCTGCTCGTTGTAGCGCCTGGCCTCTTCAAGCTCTCCAGCCAATCGGTAGTCCTCTCCCATATTTCCGAGCGCCACCTGCAAACCGTCGAGATCTCCTATCCGCTCCAGCATTGGGATTACTTCCTCTAGCGCCGGTATGGATTCAGCATTTCTGCCCAGGAAGGAAAGCGCGCTTCCGCGGCGTTCCAGTGCTCGCGCTTTGACTCGTTCGTCGCCGACGGCTTCCGCAATCTCGGCCGATCGTTCCGCCGCTATCAGCATGTCATCGTATCGGCCAAGTGATGTGAAAAGGATGGCGAGAGTGAGATACAACTCGGCCAGGGTGGGGGATGGACCGCTCCAGGTCAGAAGCTCCACCAGCGGCTCAACCTGGCTCAATCCTTCCTGTGAGGCGCCTTTTCTGTCGTACGCTCTACCCAGCAGAGCAGCCGCCCGTCCGGCTCCGTCCAGATCCCGGATCCCACGATACGCTTCAACTGCGCGCTCCAGCACAGGGATCGCCTCGTCGTACCGTCCTGCCGTGTGGTAAGTCACACCGAGCTTCTCATCCAGCAGGGCAAGAACGGCCGGTGCGCTGCCGGTGATCTCATGCCGCTGCCGCGCCTCCTGATAGTTGGCAATCGCCGTCTCATTGGCATAGATCCCCGCTGCGCGGTCTCCTGCTCGCTCCAGCCATCCGGCTGCCTCACCGTGTTCCTCCGTCTTTGAGTAGTGATACGCGATGATCTCCACGTACTCGTCGGATGGATATAGGGCGGCAATAGCGCGAGCTGTGTCCAGGTGGAGCTGCTGCCGCCGCTTGTGGACCAGCGTGTTATATGCCACCTCGCGCATGGTGACATGCTTAAACACATACTCCAGATCGCTTCCGCGCCGGGGGAAGGCGATCTCCGCCTGTTGCAGCGCCGAGAGAGGAAGCTCCAGCTCCGTCTGTTCCCGCTCCATAACCTGAGCCAGAAGCCGGACCGCGAAGCTTCTTCCAATGACGCTCGCAACCTGGGCCACGTTCCGCACCTGCCCCTCCAGGCGATCCAACCGGGCGAGGAGGACCTCGGTGAGAGTGGAGGGCAATCGCTCGGCGGTTCCCGGAGCCAGATACATCGCCCCATTCCGCTGCACCAACCCACCTGTCTCCTCCAGCGCCCGCAGCAGCTCCTCCACGAAAAATGGGTTGCCACTGGCTCGCTCTGCCACATGATGCTCCAGCTCTGCCGACAGCCTCATCCCACCAAGGACTGCCCCCGCCAGGAGCGCCGCCTCTCCCTCTCGCAAGGGGCGCAAGGTTAGTCGCTCGGTCCAGCCCCACTCGCTCCACGGAGCGTTCCATCCGGGTCGCTGCGCCACCAAAGACATCATACGCAAGCCTGGCACATCTCCCAGTACCTCGGTCAGCACCTCGCCACTCGCCTGATCGACCCAGTGCATATCTTCCAGCACCAGGATGATTGGGGCCCTTTCCGACAGGACGCCGAGCATAAGCTTCATGATTCTGATCAAAGTCTGGCGTCGGATCTGTGGCCCTGCCTGTGCTACCGGCGAACTACCGGGAGGCAATCCCAACACCTCACCCAGCACGTCCAGAGCTTCGGACTGGGTCTCAGCGCTTGACCGATTCAGCAACGAGGGAAGTGGGGCAGAGAGCTTTGCGTGGATCTCCTCCAAACTCTCTCCTTCCGCAATTCCAAAGAGGGAGCGGAGCAAGTCAGCCAGCAACCACAGGGAAATTTCCTGGCCATAGGAGAGACAGCGGGCACGAACCACCCGGACGCTCGATCCAGACGCCACCTTGTCGATCAACTCGGCGATCAACCGGCTCTTGCCCACACCGGCATCCCCAATCACCGTGACCAGCTGTCCCTCCCCCGCCTGCGCCCGTACCCAGGCATCCAATAAGGCAACCATCTCCCGGTCTCGTCCGATCAAAGGGGTCGCTTCCTCACTGGTCTCCCACCGTTCTCCGAACCGTTCCCGCAGTCCCAGAGCGGGGTACACCGGCACCGTCCCGATCTTGCCCTTG
>DASVZE010000441.1:0-5880 GCA_036391775.1 Chloroflexota bacterium
GCAAACGACGGCGCACTTCCTCCAGCGGCTCCCAGCCGAAGTTGAGATTGTGCTCCGGATTGTGCAAGGCGAACAGCCAGCGCATACTGTCCGCGCCGGCACGCTCAGCGGCCTCGTCAAACGGAATGAGATTGCCCCAGCTCTTGTGCATTTCTCTCCCATGCTGGTCGCGCATAAGCGCGTACCCCAGCGCCGTGCGGAACGGAGCGGAATCTTCCAGCACCGTGCTCATGGCCAGCATGGAATAGAACCAGTTGCGGAATTGCCCGGGGAAGCTCTCAGTGATAAAGTCCGCCGGGAACCACTCACGCCAGTAATCACGGTCGGTATCGTATCCGATGGTGGAGAATGGTACGATGCCGGCGTCCAACCAGACGTTACCTACGTCGGGAATTCGTGTCGCCTGCTCTCCGCACTCCGGGCAAGCAATCGTGACCTCGTCGATCCAGGGACGATGCGGGGATTCAAGTTCGTCGAGTCCGGTAAGGCCCCGCTCGAACAGCTCCTCCTTGCCGCCGATGACCGTCATATGGTCGTTAGGGCAGAACCAAAAGGGAAGCGCCAGGCCCCAATACCGCTTTTTCGAAATCATCCAATCGTCCATATTGCGGAGCCAATCCAGCTCGCGCTCAAGGCCGAAAGCAGGTATCCAACGAACCTGGCGCGCAACGTCCATCATTGGCTCGCGCAGCGGATCCATGGCTATGAACCACTCCTCGACCAGGCGAAAAACCAGCTCGGTCTGGCAGCGCCAGCACGTTGGATAGCGGTGCGCATAGTCGTGGGCTCGATAGAGAAGACCCTTGGACTCGAGGTCCGCAATGATGTCGCCCGTTACATCCTGCACGTTGCGGCCGGTCAACCAGCCGAAGCCCTCTGCATAGACACCGTCCTGGTCGAGTGGAGCGACGACCGGCAGGTCGAAGTCTTTTCCCAGTGCAAAGTCCTCCTTGCCGCAACCCGGGGCGATGTGAACCAGCCCCGTTCCTTCTTCTTCGGACACCTCATTCCATGGAATCACTTGGTGATCGATTCCGGCTTCCGCCGGCAGATCGTCAAACGGGCCATCGTACCGGCATCCGACGAGGTCCGCGCCGGTCAGGTGTTCGACAATCCGATAGTCGCCACGCAGCGCACCGAGGGCGCCGGAGGCAAGGTAATAGTATTTGGCGCCTTGTTCGACCTTGCTATACGAAATGTCTGGGTTGACGGCAACTGCCACGTTTGACGTCAGCGTCCATGGTGTTGTCGTCCAGACCAACAGATACTCTTCCTCTCGATCCTTGAGAGGAAAGCGCACGTACACTGAGCGATGTGTCAGCTCCTGGTAACCGTCGGTTGCAATCTCGTGCTCCGACAGTCCCGTGCCACACCGCGTGCACCACGGCATGACGTCCGTGCCGCGATAGATCAGGCCCCGTTCATAACATGTCTTGAGGAAGTGCCAGATGGTGTAGTTATTTTCATCCGACAGGGTGAAATACGAATTGTCCCAGTCCATGAAGTGGCCCAGTCGCTGAGACTGCTTTGTGATAAGGCCGGCGTAGCGATAGACGTCCTGCTTGCAGCGCCGCACGAAGTTGGCGATTCCGTACTGCTCGATGTCGCGCTTTGAGTTGAATCCAAGCTGCCGCTCCACTGTAACCTCGACCCACAAGCCCTGACAGTCGAAACCGTTCTGATACCGCTGGCGCTTTCCCAGCATGGTGTTGTAGCGCTGCCAGAGATCCTTGTATGTACGTCCCCACGCATGATGAACACCCATCGGTCCGTTGGCGGTGATCGGCCCATCCAGGAACCGAAACTGTTCGCCGGCTTCGTCGTTCTTGGACAGGTACTTCTCCACCACGTCGTGGCTGGACCAGAAGTCGATGACTTCTCTTTCGAGCTGTGGAAGGTCGAAGTCCTTGGAAACAGGATCGAATGTCATGCATTATCTCCAGGAAGCAATGGTGAGAGCACAATCTCCAGGCGTCGGTTCTCTCGTCCCTTGTTTTCGGACTTGGATATAGTCAGGCCGCCAACCTCCAATGTATTGGCGACATGTGTGCCGCCGTCAGCCTGCAAATCAAGCTGGTCGATCTCCACAGTGCGAACCGGGTCCACCTGTGGAGGCACAAGATTGATCTTGGTACGGATGAGCTCCGGCCGAAGGTTGGCCTGGGACCGGGGTAAGAATGCCACCCGAACCGGTCTACCTTCGCGGATCACTTCATTGGTCCGCTCTTCAATGGTGCGCAGCTGTTCCGGTGTCAGGTCCGCCAGCGTGAAGTCCATCCGCGCACGGTCGACATACATCTGGCAGCCGGTTACCGACGCGCCGTACTCTTGATAGATGACGCCGCACAGCACATGAAGCGCCGTGTGAGTTCGCATCATCTGGTAGCGGAAATCCCAATCGATCGCGCAGCTGACGACCTGCCCCATCTGCGGAGTACCCCGCGACAGGGTGTGATACACCTGATCACCGCGCTTTTCAACCGCCACGACCTCATAGCGATCGCCCAGGCACTCAAGATGGCCGCGGTCCGCCATCTGCCCGCCTCCGCGCGGATAAAAAGCGGTCTGATCGAGCACCACGTTCTGATCGTCGACCATCAGGACACGGGCCGTAAAGTCTCTGAGGTAGCTATCCGTCTGATAAAGCAGCTGAGTTGGTTTCATCGGTCACCCACGCAAAAAATATCGCCCCAGGCGTCTGGGACGAGAGTTACTTCCCGCGGTACCACCCAACTTAGCGTGCGCGCTCGCTCAGAGGATGTCTCCGTGCAAAGACATCCGAGCCCTGGTAATGGAGGCAAGCCCAGCGTTCGCTACTACCGGAAGGCCGGTTTTGCGGAGCAGCTCAGGAAGGATTTTCGGCCCTGGGCGAACTCCCGACTCGCACCATCCCGGGATCGCTGAAGGCGCCTTGTAGCCTACTCGTTTCCGTCACAGCCTGTGCGCAAATTGTGACAGCTAGCGCCTTCGCTCTTCAAGACGAGACTTTTTTCAACGGCTCAATGAATACATACATCAGTCCGCCGCATGCGCGGCCACCCTCCGCGTCGTCATCGTGAAGAAGGTCCACCTCGACGAGACGCGATAGGCCGCTGGACAGTGCTTCCATCGCTTCCGACCAGACTTCCGCCTCGCCGCAGCCACCTCCTATTGTCCCCGCGGTCGTGCCGTCGGCCCGGATCACCATCTGGGTGCCTGTACCGCGCGGAGTTGAGCCCTTGGTTCGAACAATTGTCGCAACGGCCGCGTTCTGACCAAGCGACATTAACCGTGCGATTTCTTCGTACGCGTCATTCATGCTGACCTATCTAACACCATACAGAGGGCTTCCATCACCCCTCCTGCCACTGCCAGTGCCTTATCAGATGCAAGCAAGCAGAGCTCGGGATCCAGTCTTGGATCCACGTCACCGATCTTCATGCCCACCTTCACGGTCAATCCATCACGCGCCAGGCCGCGGACAAGCCCGCGAAATGGAGCGCACACACTTTTACCTGACACGTCAGCAAGCCTGGCTCCTTGGGCGACGATCTCGCCGATACGTGCGGAGAGCGTCAATCTCCCTTCGCGTGGGGCGCGCAGGACTCTGCTACCAGTCTTGCCGGCGATTGGGCCCGGCTCCCCCGTGTCGAGTTCGGCCCGGCCCGTCCAGATGCACCTACCGAGATGTGGCCCGCGATTGGTCTCGACGACAGTGTGGCAGTCGACACCGGCAGTGAAGCCGGGACCCAGTGCAACCACCGCCCTGGCCATCATGCGATGCGTTCCAGTGTTGTGCTTCGCCATGATCGCGTCCACCAGGCCTTCGGGCGCTAACGCGTGAAGTGTCTCTCCGGCGGGATCGACCAGGACTGCGACCATACCCTCTCCGGCAAGATTCAGTGCCTCACTCGAAGAGTAAGCCAGGCGACCTTCGACCTCTTCCACCTTCCACGACCTCTCATAGACGGCTTCCGAGAAGGATACAGTTCGGCGAACCGCGATAGGATCCGGTTGCTCCAGGACGACTATCCGAAATCCACAGCGGGCAAGCCGCAACGCGACTCCCGACCCAAGGTCTCCTCCACCCCGTACGACGATCAACTGGTCAGTCATACGGTGCGCCCCTGGCCCTCCATTGAACGGAGGGCACGCCGTGAATGATGGCGATTATCTCGGCCAGGATTGCAGTCGCGATCTCGGCCGGAGTCTCAGCGCCTATGGCGAGACCTATAGGCGCGTAAACGCTTTCGAGTCGCAAAGGGTCGTATCCCTCATCTTTCAGGTGATCCAGTACCGTTCGAACACGTCGCTTACTCCCAATCATCCCAATGTAGTGAGCAGAACTATTGATGAGAAGCTCCAGGCACGCTTGATCGTGAACATGGCCGCGCGTGACCAGAACGACAAAGGTATCGTTGTCCATCTCGATCTGCGAAAGCGACTGCGTGTACGGCCCCACAACGATGGTTTCGGCGTCCGGAAATCGTTCCCGGGTTGCAAACTCGGCTCGATCGTCTATCACGGTCACACGCAAATCATGAATAGCCGCAATGCGCGATAGAGGCAGCGCGATATGGCCGGCACCAACGATCACGAGCTGTAAGGGACGCGCCAGCACCTGATAGAACACGTCAATATGTCCGGACCCAGGTCTGACTCGCCACGCCCTGTCCTGGTTGCAATCGTACGAGCGACATACGCTCCTGCGTTGCTTCAGCGCATCTCCTGCATCCTCCACCACGAGCGGATCGAGCACGGAAGAGAAGCCCCCTTTGACCTCGGTGTTTGCAGCTATGGCCATTCGGATGCCAAGCGGAAAGTCGAGATCGGTCGAGTTGCCGACAAGCGTCGCAATGACCAACCCGGTTCCCTGTCTGCGGGCCTCCGCGACGAGCGGGACAATATCGCTGACACCTTCAAGCTTCACGAGGTGGCTCTCAGACCTCCGCGACGAGCCGGCCATATCTCGTCGCCAATACGGGTGCGTCACTGAACGCTCGAACGTCGAGCTCGATCTCGTGCGCGATCTCACGTGCACGAATCGTGTCGGCCTTGTTGAGAATGAAGTAGAGGCGAGCATTTTGCGGGACATAACGTGCCGCAAGCAGGAGACACCGGGCAACGGTAGAGGAAGATATGGGCCGGTCCCGCGCATCGGGAAAGTGATGTCGGAATTGATCAAGGCGATGAACAGTTGCCTGCTCGGGCGCCAGACCAACACAGTCGATGCCCGCGACGATCAAGACATGCGTGGAAGCTGGTGGAATCACCGGCTCGTGGGAAGCGTGAACCTTGAGAGACCTCCCAGCGGCTCCGTCCGCCTCGCAAAGAAGAACTTGTGCCCCTTTTGAGCGACGAATCGCTTCCACATTTTCCGGGATCACTCCGCGAAGCTTTCCATTGGGAGCGGCACTCTGAGCCACGACCTGTATTAAAGGCTGCTGCGGTACAGCGATCGCGTGCCCGCCACACGTGGCATGATCTAGCAGGTTAAGCGGAATCTCCTTCGGCGGCCAGATATGAGTCGTGGTGGTCAGAACAGTGGCAAGGCCGCGGGACGCCAGCTCGTGGCCGAGACCAAGTAAGAGGCTCGTCTTCCCGCCGGCACCGATCACTGCCGCCAGGGAGCCTTCACCGATTTCGCACGCCTGAGAAAGCTCCCTCGGAGCGATGCCGTGTGTTTGTCCTGTCACGGCCTCGCGCTGCAGCTGAATGTTCGGGCTCTCTCCGGACCGGTCGATACCATGGAAATCGGGACATTGATAGCCGTCGCGATGTGCTCCAGGTAGTGGCGGGAGGTTTCCGGCAGGTCGTCCCAACCGTCCGCGCCGTCTGATGACTCATCCCAGCCCGGGATCTCCCGGTACTCGGGTAGCACGCTATCGAGGATGGGCAAGC
>DASVZE010000442.1:0-4794 GCA_036391775.1 Chloroflexota bacterium
TATGTTCTTCCGGCAGTCGCGACAGCCGCCGTTCTCATTGCGTCGCCGGCAGCTTCGGGCGCTACGGCTCCTCTCGCCGCTCCAATCCTGGTACCCGGATTCCATGCGACGGTTTACGCCAGTGGGTTAGCAAGTCCCACGGCTATGAGCTTTGGTCCGGACGCCAGACTATACGTAGCTGAGGTGGGCGGCCAGATCCTGGCTCTCGGCAAGCGTGGCGTATCAGTCGTCGCATCAGGTTTCACGACACCTCTTGGAGTCACGTGGTATAGGGGAAAGCTTTATGTGTCCTCGACCGGCGAAGTGTCCACTCTCACTCCAAGTAAGGGATACGCAACCTTCGCGCGTCACGTGATCGTATCGGGGCTTCCGAACGGCAAGCATCAGAACGACGGTATGGTTTTCTACGGAGGGTGGATGTATCTGGGGGTGGGATCGACCTGCAATGCGTGCGTGGAACAGGATCCAAGAAGCGCCACCATCATGCGTTTTCATCCCGACGGCAGTCACGGACAGATCTTCGCCCATGGCTTGCGTAACCCATACAGCCTGGCCATCCGACCGGGCACCAACCAGCTCTACGCCACCGACAACGGCCGTGACGACTTCGACGACCAGGTGCCCGATGAGCTCAACCGGATCGTGCAGGGCGGCTGGTACGGCTGGCCCAAGTGCTGGGGCAGAGGAGGCGGCAGCTCCTGCAATGGCACGATCGCACCTGTGGCACTGTTTGAACCGCATGCATCTGCCGACGGCCTGGTGTTTTACACCGGGACAAGCTTTCCCGCTCGCTACCGCAAAGATGCATTTGTAGCCGAATTCGGACAGACAGTGGGGTCCGGCTATCACGGACACAGAGTCAAGGACGTGCATTGGTCCGGCAATAAGATCACGGTATCCGACTTTGCCACCGGACTCACCAACCCACTGGCGGTTGCGCTCGGACCGAGCGGCGCGTTGCTGGTTGCCGACTTCGGGAGCGGTCTCATCTGGCGCATCCAGGCTAACGGCCATTGATGCACGTTCGCCGGGCACGGAATATTTAGACTGGCGCCGGTTCAGCATCCTCCAGGACCGCTACCCCCGGAAGCGTGCGCCCTTCCAGGAACTCCAGGGATGCTCCTCCTCCGGTCGATATGTGGCTGATGCGATCGGCAAAGCCCATCTGTTCCAGCGCAGCCACCGAGTCTCCACCGCCCACGACGGTAAATGCATCGCTTCCCGCGACAATCCCTGCCACCGCACGAGTTCCTGACGCAAATTCCGGGCGTTCGAAGATGCCCATGGGACCGTTCCATAGCACGGTCTTTGCTCCCTCAAGCGCTCGGGCAAATGTCTGCACTGTTTCGGGGCCTATATCGACGATCAACCAGTCAGTCGGGACCTCAGAGAGTCCGACGGTCCGAACCTCCGCGCCAGGTTCCAGGGAGCGGGCGACCACAGCATCAACTGGAAGATGGACCGAACGCCCGCGCTCTGCTGCCTGCCTCAGAAAGTCGCGCGCCACGTCTAGCTTGTCATCCTCTACCAGTGACGTTCCTACCTCTACGCCCTGTCCCTTCAGGAGGGTATTGGCCATTCCGCCACCGATCAAGAACGTGTCGCCGGAGTTCAGTAGATGCGAAAGGACTCCGATCTTGCTGGAAATCTTGGCCCCACCAATAATCACGACAAACGGCCTCCCAGGATGCGCAAGTAGACCACCCAGAGCCTCAAGCTCCCTTTCCATGAGAAGCCCCGCTACCGCCGGGAGATAGGACGCTACCCCAGCGGTGGAGGCGTGGGCTCGATGAGCAGAGCCGAATGCATCGTTCACAAACATGTCCGCCAATCTTGCGAGGCTCGCCGCAAACTGGGGATCGTTCGCTTCCTCGGCGGCATGGAAGCGAAGGTTCTCAAGCAGGAGAATGTCACCGGGTTTGAGCCCCGATGCCACCTGTTCGACCTCCGTGCCTACCGAGTCAGGCGCCATTTTTACCGGCCGCTCTAACAGGTCACCAAGGTGTCGAGCTACCGGCGCCAGTCGCATCGACTCGACCACCTTTCCCTTGGGACGCCCCAGGTGGGACGCGAGTATGACGGCTGCATCGCGGTCGATCAAGTATTGAAGAGTCGGTAACGAAGCCCGAATGCGGGTATCGTCTGTGATTTCCCCGCTCTCATTGATTGGCACATTGAAGTCAACGCGAACCAGAACACGTTTGCCTCGCACATCGACATCGCGGATCGTCTTCTTTCTAACCATTTTTCTCGACACCTTTCCG
This sequence comes from Chloroflexota bacterium, assembly GCA_036391775.1. Classification (GTDB taxonomy): domain Bacteria; phylum Chloroflexota; class UBA5177; order UBA5177; family UBA5177; genus DASVZE01. The sequence goes on from DASVZE010000442.1 coordinate 2,265, forward strand.
TCGAACCACTCGGGAGGACTTAATCTTTCCTCGTGCCGCCGGGCAGGACCCACTTTCCATTCACTCACGCAACAGATGTACGGTGATCGTTAACTATTGGCTACAGGGGCCGGTCATCAAACTGTCATGACCTGAGCCTAGACTTGTGATTACTACCACGGCGGAAATACATAGGGCGCCTTATTGTTTCTTAAATCGGTCAGATCGGGAAAGGAGTGAGCGGACAGGGCGTACCGCCGGATGTTTGAATACTCCTGTCACGAAGACGCAGCACGCGCCATTGGTTAAAGAGGAAAGTCACCATGCAATCTGCCATAGTACGCCGGGTCGTAATTCTCTCCGCCTTTGTACCGTTCCTCGCTGATCTTTGCCTCCGTACGGGCCTGTTCGACGCCAGTACGCGATTAAGTCGCAAAGCACTTTTGCGCTTGGGAGGGCTCGGTCTCACCGGCTTGGCGTGGGAAGCGTGGTGGAACCTGTCCACGGCAAGCGCATCCACGGAAAGTTCTCCCGTGGCCGCAAGTCAGTGCGTATTGACGCCGGAACAAACGGAGGGTCCGTACTACATAGCAAAGGAAAAAGTCCGCAGCAACATCACTGAGGGCAAACCGGGTGTGCCCATGCGACTGCGTCTAAACGTCGTGGACGCCGCAACCTGCCGGCCGATCAAGGATGCCGCGGTGGACATTTGGCACTGCGACGCTGAAGGCGTGTACTCCGGGTTCATCGCAGCCAGCACGGGGGCAGGACCAGGCGGCAACGGCGGTCCTACCGATCACCGCGCATTTTTGCGCGGGATCCAGTTCACCAACGCTCAAGGTAATACTCAATTTAGGACTCTTTACCCGGGTTGGTACCGCGGAAGAACGGTCCATATCCACGTGAAGGTTCACCTTGGTAGACAAACGGTGGGTCACGTCGTGCACACCGGACAGCTGTACTTTGACGATCGACTGACATCCAATGTCTATCAAAGGGCGCCCTACAAGATTCGGGCTTCCCAGCGTGACACCTTCAACAGTACCGACGGGATTTTTCAGAGCGGCGGGCGCCAGTCAATGCTCTCGGTAAAACCGGACGGTCATGGTGGTTACGTCGCCTCCATAACTCTCGGCGTGCGAAGAGTGTAGCTCGAGCGGCTCCCGCGCCCGTTCGCGCCGGGCCGTCTGGCGCACGAGGTACGAAAAACAACGCATACAATCATGTCGACCGAATCGGACAGCGATGCTACGGCACGAGAACAGCGTCCTAGAGTTGCATACAACCGTGATGGAATCCTGATTGTGGCGAGACCGGCGATTCTCCAATCAGCTGACCGCGGCATCCGTCAAGCACTCGAAGCGGGACGTTGGTCTCTGACGAACGCGGACGCCATACTGCTTGTTCCCATTCTATTGCTGAGCTTTATGCTGCGGTTTGACGGTCTTCGCAGCCGCGGACTTCTCTACTGGGATGAGGCGAAATTCTCACTGGAGGGAGTGCGTCTGCTGAGCTTGCTGCCCGGCGCTCTCGGAGTGCATGCCGGTACGCTGGCCGGAAAGACGATCGGCACCGCCAAGCCGACACATGCATTGCTCATTGCAATGAGCTATGGCCTGTTCGGTATACACGACTATGCCCCGCTGTACCTCGATGCGGCCGCAAGCGCGCTCGAAGTTTTACTACTCTACCTGATTGGCCGCAGACTGTTCAGTGCGAGAATCGGGGTTCTTGGAGCTTCACTGCTGGCAGTTTCCGCCTATGACATTACGTATGCTCGCTCCGCCCTCTCCGAAAGTGATGCTAATCTTCTGTTTCTGCTGGGGCTCCTCGTATGGAGCACGGGCTGGCACCATCTAGACAGAGAAAGCTGGACTTCACGCAATCCGCTGTGGCAAAGCAGACTTCCAGCCGCATGCATCATGGGCGCCGGCTTTACGACCAACTATCGCCTTATCGTGTACATCGCGATTCTGGTGGCGATCGACGTATTCGCCCTGTATCGAGGATCTGGATCGATGGTTGCCGTCCGGGCACTCGTCCTATGGGGTCTTGGATTCGCCGTGTTTCCACTTTGCTGGCAGATCATCGGTGTAGTCGCGTCCGGACACGGAACTGTGCTGTTCCGCAGCGAGATCACTCGGCGGCCGACAAGTTACTTTTCCGAGGCCCTCTACCAGCTTCATGGCGGAAAGCAATCTGTCATGCGATTTGAACCTGGCCTGTACATCCAGTGGTACGTGACTCGTCAGGGGTGGCCAGCGCTCGCGCTCCTTGCGCTTGGGATCGTGTACGCAATGACCTATCGAACTATACGTTGGATCTTGCCGGCACTGCTGGTTTTGCTTCCGTACGCTCTATACACGTTCGCGCCGTTCGTCGTTCCACGTAACCTCGATACGGCTGTTCCATTTTCTTGCCTACTCGCTGCAGCAGCGCTTGTGGTCGTGGTAGACCGGGTTCAGCATGTTCGGCTCAAGACAGTCATCGTTGGGTTGTTGGCCCTCGCGCTTGTCGCTCTGGGAGCGCAGATCTCCACCGAATTGACTGC
>DASVZE010000443.1:0-3081 GCA_036391775.1 Chloroflexota bacterium
ATATGATGCGGTCGGTTTGCCGCATCGATCTGGCAAGTTTCAGGCGTTGGCTCGCACTCATGTGACTCAGCGCGGTTGCCACTTGCCGTAAAGAACCGGCCGCGCGATTGGCAGCTTGCGTCGTGTCCTGCGGTCCGCTGCGGTTCGTGTTCTTGCCTCCGGTCTCTCCCAGAGCGCGATTGAGCTGGTCCACGGATTTTGACGTCAGTGGATGGAGCGCTGCATCCAGTCGCTGAAGCTGATTCTGGGTTATTGAGATCGAGCGCAACGCCGCCTCTCGAGACTGTGTTTGAAGTAGCTGCTTCTGTAGGGAAGATAAGTGAAGCTTGAGCAACCTAACCGTAGGATCTGCTCTCTGCCCGGGAGTCAGGCCCGTTTCGAGGGCGCGAATCATCGTTGGAATATCCAGAATCGCAACCTTGTGGATCCGCTGAGCATCATTTCCGGCCGTTCTGGCAGATGCTGCGCGCGCGACGTGGGGCTGCGTGTGAGGAGGAACAGCAAACAGAGCCAGGAACAGGGCAATTCCGACTGCGACCAGCGTCGTGTCGTGAAGGCGCAGCGGGCCATTGCTGCCGCGACGCAGAGAGAGACCCTGAATGTGCACTGTCAGGTCGGCGCGCTGAAGCTGAGCCATTGAGCCGCTCGCGCCGGCTAGCTCAAGAGAGGTAGTCAGCCGATCATGCAAGCTGAAGTAGCGGTCGGCAGATCGCGCGGCCTGCAGATTACTGGGCCAGCGAAACGCTCCGGCCATCGCTCCTAAACAAGTACCAACGGCGAAACATCCCAACCCGATGAACCGCGCATCTGGCCATTCCCAGAGATGCGATAAACCCAACGCTAGGGCACCGGCAGCGGCCCCCACCGCCACGCCACGTATTGTCCACGCGAGAACGATCTTCAGGCCCAGGGATCGCCTGACCGGAGCCAGTATCCGAGTAATATCGGGAGGTCTATTGTCAGACATGTCTGGACCCCTTTAACTGCTGCCTGTGCCGTACAGCTGTATGTCGCGGAGAGGATCGGTAATGGTCAGCTCATGAGACGCGTCGGACGCGCGAAGCCGAACCAGGAGAGCACCAGTGGAAGAAACAAAGCGTTCGGGATTTCGTAGCTGCGTATCAGCGTGGCGAAAGGACAGTGCGATCCAGCGTCCGGCCTGCCAATCGAAAGCCGAAGCGGCACCCGGCGCGAGACCGGTATAAGCCGTATACGTGGGATCCTCTCCTCCTGCATAGATATGCACTACGAGATGCGAGTAGGTAGCGCGGCGACTAATAGGCAGATCGAACTCGAAGGTGGCTTGTCCACCACCGCCGATGAAGACCGCCTGCGGCAGAGGAGCGCAGCAGGCATATTGTGGCTTGGATGGGATCTCGTCCATGAGATGCGCGCCAACCGTACCGACGGACAGTTGAAAGTGGCCCGGTGCAATGCCCACATTAAGCGAGCCGTGTACCAGCACGAGACTCTGTTCTGGTCCGGAGGGACTGCTCGCTATGACGTGAAGGTTGTCTGTCGTCCAGGCAAAAAACTGAATCTCCGAATCGGCCGCCACAACGTATGTCTCCGGTAGTGCGCCCAGCGCCCATCGAATACGCTTTTGAAGAGATCCGGCGAAACCATCAAATGCACCATTGATCAGAGGGGGCTGCCCGTATATGTCTAACAGTGTCTGCTCGTCGCCGTGATGGCGTAGGTCTACGGCGGGATGCACGTCGACATTGACGGTCTGCCCCGGCCCAAGGTCTGGAAGATATTCGGCTCTCTGGCCCGCCAGCAGCGTCAATTTCTTGAGGTGAAGTCCGGTACCGTTTCGTAGTGTCCCCACAATGTCTCCCATATTGTTGAGGACAAGATGACTTCGAACAATGCCCTGTAAGGCGACCGACGTCTTTAGCTCGATCACCCGCGACTGCGTCATGGCAACACTGGGAATGTCGTCCGTAGAGATCGACCCCTCCGTCAGGCTCCACTGCAGTCTCGTCTGGCTGTTGGGAATGGTGAAAAGACTCGACGCCGAGGCGGGGAGACCGAGTGGTAGGACGGGCATGGGGAGCGCGCTCCGCATGCCCGTTACTTGCACCGATTCACTCGCTGGCGCAGAGAGACCTGCATACAGGGTGGCCGGTTGGGTCGCTGCCTGCTCGTCCAGGTTGACTACCCCGATAACGCGCAAAACCCCATGTTGCACGTTACCTGGCGCCATCAAGGAAGGAAGGATCGCGGCCGTAAGAGATGCAAGCAACGTGACGCCGATCCACATAGTTTTTCGCCGGCGGCGCGCCCGCTTCGCCAGCATGACAGCACCACTCATGAGAAGAAGATAGAGTAGGAGGACAGCAGCCAGTGGAGTCAGTGCGGGGCGGGTGACTCCGCTGCCGAAGATAAGCTCCCGAGTGGGGTCGACCGGTCCCGGAGGCGGCTGCAATCGTGACCAGTGGTCGTCGCCTGAGGGTAAAGAGAGTCTTTGCATGGCGCCCGTCATCACTCCCTCAACCAGCGTGGAAATCAACGACGGTGCTGCATCCCAACTGGATATAGGGGAGAGTGAGGGATCGAATGCAAGGTATTCGACCTGCCCGGCACCGATCTGGTTACGCACGACGAGGGGTATCCCGCTTTGCTCCGCCAGCACAGCGCCGGTCGGGTTGCGCAAGAGTGTGACGACGGTTGGTGCGCCGGTAGGTGCTGCGCCGGCCAATGAACGAAGACCCTCAAGACTGGTCACCGTTTTTGTCCCCACTAAGACGCCGGGAACCAGATTGGCGGGAAGTGGAGAGAGAGTCTGCTGCCAGGCGGGACCTCCGACCAGAAGGATTGCACCTCCGCCCTGCGCGTATTGAAGTAAAGCGGCCAGTTGCTCTGTGTCGAGGCTCGATGCATCGGCGTTGCTCAGAAGCACAAGGTCAAGTCCCGCAAGTGCTTCCGGGTGCGGATCCAGAGTAGCAGCCGAAATGTCAAAGACCCGCAACCGGGCGCCACGCACGCGAACTTCATTGAGCCACGAGACATTGGCCGGATCGGCACTCACAGCACCAATAGTTACATCGCGATTTTCGAACGGTGTGGGGAAAACGC
>DASVZE010000444.1:0-3191 GCA_036391775.1 Chloroflexota bacterium
CTTTTACCCGTCGAAGTTGACGGGCCAGGAGCAGCTAGCTTTCTACGCCGAGCGCTTCGACACCGTTGAGATTAATTACTCCTTTTACCGGTTAGCCGAGCGATCAGTCTTTGAGTCCTGGCGCGAGCAAACACCCACCGACTTTCTCTTCGCTGTCAAGGGTAGCCGGTATCTCACCCATTTGCATCTGCCTTCTCAATGATGTACCGTCCAGTGCATGCCACGTAAACCAAGATTTCGCAATGTGGGCGCCGGTAAAGGCATCAAGGACCAGCTCGATCGCGCAACGCTTCAGCGTCTCTACGTTGAAGAGACACTCAGCCAATCAGCCATAGCGCGGCGATATGGCTGCACGCCTCAGTTCGTTTCCCTACTGGTCTCGGAGTATGGTCTTCGACGCTCATGAGAGCCGAGATGATTCGGCAAGCGCATTAGTTATGTAAACAAAGGACTTTAGCTGCATTCCAATCTAGTCGCTACAGTCGCTCGGATAAGATGGGCTATGCCTGCCGACGAGCCAGATCGCCCACTGAATCGGTCTGACCTTGCGGATGAGCTCCAGGCTGCTGTTCGAGCGCGTGAGGAGCTGAGCCGCGATGAGGAAAGGTTCCTCATTGAGACCTTTCTGCAACGGCTGGATGTCGAAATTGACGCGCGCATCCAGGCACGAATCAGCTCCCGCTCGGAGCGGAAGTCGGTCAACCCCGCCGCTATTCTGCCGGTTGTCCTCGTTTTCGCAATTCCTCTATCGGCGATTGCAGCGGGAACTGCCGGATTGACGGGTCTCATCGTTGCCTGGATTTCAATCGTCATCGTGACTTTTGTCGCCTCGCACGGCTGGAACGACCGTTAGGTGACGGTCGCGATGCAGCTAGCCACGTGAGTGATCACTTCGCGTCAGATTATGCTGGGCGCACTCCACTCGGACTCTCCCTCACGGTGACGAAGCAGATCGGGCTAGATGATGTTCTCTCACTCGCTCGGCTGGCTGAGGAACGCGATTTTGACTCCATCTGGGTGCCGGAGACCTGGGGAACAGACGCCGGGACTGTCCTGGCACTGCTGGCTTCCCATACCGAGCGCATAAAGATAGCAAGTGGTGTGTTCAACGTTTACAGCCGGTCCGCTGCCCTGCTCGCTCAAACAGCAGCGAGTCTGCAGGACGCATCAGGCGGCCGCTTTGTCCTCGGTTTAGGAGCGAGCGGGCCGAAAGTGATCGAGGACTGGCATGGAATGGCGTATGGAGAACCTCTGAGGCGCACGAAGGAGTATGTGACTTTCATCCGTTTCGCTCTCGCCGGAGGGAGGGTTCAGGTTGACGGTCGGTATGTCCGTTCCAGTGGGTTCCGTCTGGAAAACTCGCCTGGTCATCCCGTGTCGATCTACCTGGCAGCGCTTGGCCCGCGAAACGTCATGCTGGCAGGTGAAATGGCGGACGGATGGCTCCCCATATTTTCTCCCGCGTCGTGGCTCGATGCCCGGCTGAGATTACTGCAAGAGGGTGCTTCCAGAGCCGGCAGATCCGCGTCGGCGGTCGACGTGGCATCCTTTCTTCCATGTTTGGTGGGTCCCAAAGCACCGGATCTCTTACGGCTACAAGTTGCGTACTACGTTGGCGGTATGGGTTCGTTTTACGCTCGCATGGTAGCTGAGGCGGGATTCGAGGCTGATGCCGCTGCGATTCGTGGCGCGTGGCAGTCCGGAGACAGGCGAGCTGCCGTTGAGCACGTCGGTCCCCGCCTCCTCGACGCCTGTACCCTCGGCTCTGAGGTAGGACAGATAATTCGGAGGATCGGCGTCTATCGCGCGGCCGGAGTTCGGCTTCCGATCGTTTCAATTCCGCGCGGAGCGACAGCGGAGCAGGTGGCGGACACCATCGAGGCACTTTCTCCCTACCAGATGGAGACATTCACGTCCTCGCCTAAAATTTCAACATGACGGCGGTCTACGTGCTCCGCCACCCGGAGACAACATGGAACGTAGATCGACGCTATCAGGGGCGACTTGAAGCGCCATTGAGTCTCGAAGGCGAGCAGCAAGCGAACATGGCTGCACGGAACTTTCGTGGGCAGAACCTGGCCGCCGTCTATTCGAGTCCACTTTCCAGGTCTCGCCACCTTGCCGCCTTAATAGCCGACGTTACGGGCAACGAGGTGACGATCGATAACAGGCTGACCGAGATCGGTCAATGCCCCTGGGAAGCTCTCGAGGTCGGCGAGGTACGGCGTCGATATCCCAATCTCTTCGCGCAGTGGTACTCCGCTCCGGACAGTGTGCAGTTTCCTTCGGGTGAAAGCGTGCATGATGTCTGGCGCAGATCCCAGTCGGCGCTGGCCGATATTTTCGCTCGCCACCAGGACGCTGACGTGGCAGTGATTACACATTCGGTCGTCGTCATGGCGCTTGCGTGTGCCGCGCTTTCGCTTGACCTTCGTCATCTACATTCCATCAGGGCGAGTAACGCCGGCATCACCATCTTGTGTGGGCAGCGTGCGCCCGGATATTTGCTCGAGCTAAACAATACGTCCGCGATTCATGCGGAACCAATCCCGCGTGCCGCGGCTCATAATTGTTCATCAGACAAAGACGTAAAGGCGACACAGTGATGAAACCGACATATTACAGGCAATCGCGTACCCCGTATTCAGAGCAATACGAACTTCGTAATGGTGACAATCGTGTAGGTCATCTCGATCTGCATTTCGGCTCGACCGAAGTTTACGGCTCACTTGTTCTAGATGCCGAAATGAGTGATGAAGACCTCGAACAGCTGATCGAACAGATAGATGATGATTTAGTTGCTTCGGCAGACGTGCCGAGACAGGACTTCTTGCTGCGAGTCTTCGTGGGACGGGAAGTTCTCTGGCACAGTGACGATCTGTCCGAGGAAGAATTCGGTGACGAGAGCCCCAACGGCTTCGACGAGCCGTAGGTCTTTCTGCATGCGGGTTATGATAGGGCGTGAATATTTACGAACAGCTTGAAGCAGTGCGAGACGATCTACAAGCGCGCGGCGCGAAGACACAAACTATACGGGTAGTCGACGACATGTTGTCTCGCGCCCAGAGTCAGCGCGACAGTAGCCTCAGCGTGTCGCGGCTCCAGGTTCTACGCCATGCGATGAGCACGCCGGCAGTTCTCAACAATGAGGACGTCCGGCTCGATTTCCTGGCTTTGCAGGGTGACCTGGA
>DASVZE010000445.1:0-3964 GCA_036391775.1 Chloroflexota bacterium
ACTCCAGCTCATCCTCGATCAGCTGGAGGAAGTGGTGGAGTATGCGGGAGCAAGCATCTCACTCGTCGAGGATGGTGAGTCACGTATTGTCGCCTTCCGGGGTCGCGGCTCGACACAGGTGGCAATTGACGTTCGCTTCCCGTTACGAGAATCCGCCCTTTTTCAGCTCTGGCAGGGCAACGGTCCCCTCATCATCGACGACGTACGCCACGACGACAGCCCGGAAGCTATCGCTTTTCGGACGGATGATGCGGTCATGATGGACGACTCGTTCTCCTATGTGAGGTCTTGGATGGCGGTCCCGATGATCGTAAACGAGTCGCTTGTCGGTCTTGTGACTTTGAATGGCGCCGAGCCGGGACTGTATACGTCTCACCAGGCTGAGCTTGTCCTCGGCATGGCGCGCCAGGCTGCGATCGCCCTCGACAACGCGCGGCTGTACGAACAGACCGTGCAGCGCAGCAGCGAGCTCGCCGCCCTGCTCGACGTCTCCCACAACGTTGCCTCGACGCTTGAGCTGCAGCCGCTACTCGACCTGATCCTGGACCAGCTAAACATCGTCGCGGACAACGACGGCATTACACTCCTCGAGGTGCGGGGAGACGAGTTCGTTGTCCTCCTGCGGCGAGCCCCCGGCGACGACCGCATGTTCCCGCGTAGCTATCCGACACAGGTCCACGGACCGATCTGGGACAAGCTGCGACGAGGTGAAGTGGCCAGAATCGGCAATGTGCGGGGAGCCGATCCGCTTGCTCGGGCTTACCGGGAGACGGTAGGCGATTTTCTGAACACGAGTCTTTCTTTTGAGAATTCCTTTATGGCCGTGCCGCTCATGCTCAAGGACCGAATCATCGGTCTACTCGGCCTGTCGTCGGCACGGTTCGACTACTACACGCCTCACCACGCAGACATCGCCCTGGCCATCGCTCAGCAGGCCGCTATTGCGATCGAAAATGCGAGGCTCTATGAAAAAGCGCAAGAGGCAGCGGTGCTGGAGGAGCGGCAGAGGCTGTCCCGTGAGCTGCATGATTCCGTCTCGCAAGCGCTCTACGGGATCGTCCTTGGCGCTCAGACTGCGCGCACCATGGCGGAGCGAGATCCGGCACGGGTCATCCCGCCGCTCGATTACATCGTCTCGCTCGCGCAAACCGGAATGGCTGAGATGCGGGCACTGATCTTCGAGCTCAGACCGGAGACCCTGGAGCAGGAAGGACTGGCAACTGTCCTGCAAAAGCAGGCCGATGCTATAGCGGCAAGGCATGGTATTCGGGTTACCACCGAGCTTTACGGGGAGCCGGAGGTGGCTTTCGTGGTCAAGGAAGCGTTATACCGGATAGCTCAGGAGGCGCTGCACAACACGGTGAAACATGCCAGCGCAACGGACGTGCGACTGTCCCTAGAGCGAGCAGGTGAGGAGATCGTGCTGGGCATCGAGGACAACGGCAACGGGTTCGACGCAGCAGGCTCTTTTCCCGGGCACCTCGGTTTGCACTCGATGCGGGAGCGGGTTGAACGTTTTGGTGGTGCGTTGAATATCGGGAGCACAGTTGGAGTAGGCACAACCGTTTCCGTCCGGATTCCGTTGAAACACAGTTGATCTGAATCGCTACGCTGCCACTTTTCTGATGCCGGTATGTACCTTGTTTGATGGAGCTGATCGATCGTGGCGCTTTTTCCAGAAGTCCGCTGCCACGATTCCGACGAGGACAACGGCCTCGGACACGACGGAAACGATATTCGCGGCATCGCTGGGGATGCCATCGGCGCGGCCCCTAAAAGCGAGACGATGGAGTCCGTCCTCTGTGACGTTACTCGAGGCGTGGGCAACACTTCCTGTCCAGGTGCTGCCTGTACGAAGCCGCAGCCAGTTGATGATGTGTTTGTGGGTTTCATTGGCATTCAGTCCTTTACCGTCGCGCCCAACTCTTAGTTGGTAGTGCCCAATCCAGTAGACGGTCTGCGAGCGCAAGCCACATCCGGCCAAGGACGGACATGGATGTGAGGTATAGGGATGACGCTGGGGTCGGCCTCGGTATCCATCGAGGGGCTTACCCCGGCCACGGCCGAACGTCCCTCTCCCACGCACGTCCCATAGCCGATGTCATCCAGCATCGACTCCGCTTTACTGGGCATTGGCATGAGATGTTGCACGCCATTGTCCTCAACTTCCAGGAGAAATAGATGACCACTTTTTTCGCGGCACTCGGGCGATTCGCCGTCCGGTTCCGTTATCTGATCATTGCCGCGTGGATCGTCTTCGCCGTTCTCGCGGTCGAAATCTTGCCCAGCCTCGATAGCGTGGTCAAGACGACGCAAAGCGACTTTCTACCGGGCAGTTCTCCCAGCCTGCAAGCGCAGAAACTGGAGCTTCGATTTAACCACAAGACCGACAATCTCGCCCCGCTGACGCTCGTCGCCGTGGCGAAGTCCGGCGTTCTTACGTCCACCCAGCAGTCCGCGATCACCCAGCTGGAAGGTAAGATCCGGCGACTGGCTCACGTCAAATCCGTCGAGGACCTCAGTGTCTCGCCGGATCTGCGCGCTCGGCAAGCGCAGATCTGGGCAGATGTGCCACAAACGGTTGGACCGTCGACCCTTATGCTCATCAAGCACGTCCGTGCTGGCTTCGTCGGTGCACCTCCGGGCCTCACCTACCATCTGACCGGCGACCTGGCGATCGGCGCCGACACCAAGCAGAAGCAGCAAAGTGCAGACAGTACCGCACAGCTTCTATCCATCGCCGTCATCATCGTTCTCTTGCTGCTGGCCTTCCGCGCCCTGCTCGCACCCGTCATCACACTGATTACTGCCATGGTGGCCCTCGTCATCAGCGGTCCGGTGATTGCCCTCTCGACGCACCTGCACATCCCGGTGTCGTCGATTACTTCAGGTGTCTTGATTGTGCTGCTGCTCGGCGCAGGGACCGATTACTGTGTCTTCCTCCTGTCGCGCATGCGAGAAGAGATCAGCAACGGGCTCACGCCCAAGGACGCGGTGGCGCGAGCAGTCGCAACCGTCGGAGAGTCGATAAGCTTCTCCGGGTTGACCGTCATCGCCTCACTGTCTTGCCTGGTGCTCGCGAAGTTCGGCATCTACCGGAGCCTCGGCCCTGCGCTGGCCATCGGTGTCGGCGTCATGCTGGTTGCCGGACTGACACTCCTGCCCGCGCTTCTTGCGGTCTTTGGCAACGCCGTCTTCTGGCCGGCTCGTCCCAAGGTCACGGCAGTGCGACACGACGGCATATGGGGTCGCATAGCCGGGCGCTTCATCGCCCGTCCCTGGGTGACGCTTATCGTTGGTGTCGCCGTCTTTGGCGGTTTGAGCCTCGGCATGATCGGCGCACCCACCACCGGCGGGTTCACGTCAAGCTCTCCCTCGGGCACAGACTCGGCACGTGGTGAAGCGGCTCTTCGGGCACACTTCCCCACGGCCGGCGCCAATCCCGAGCTCGCCATCTTGAGCTTCCGAACCTCAGTGTGGACCAACCCGGCGCCGGCCGCCGCGGCGGAGCAACGTCTGGTCAAGAGTCACCTCTTCAGGTCCGTTGTCGGCCCGTTTGGCCCAGGTGGCTTTTCGCAGACAGAGGGCTTTACATCGGCCCAGATCGCCGGACTTTACAAGACCTTCGGCCCGCCGCAAAGAATGCCGGCTTCGCAACACTCGGGAAGGAGAATGCAAGCGACGACGTACGACGCGTACCGCGGACTCGCGCAGTACTTCAGCGCCGATGGGAAGACCATCCAGTTCTTCACGACCCCGCGACACAACAACGTGGATAGCGCGATTGCGCTGCGGGATGTCGGATCTCTGCGCTCCGAGCTGACGCGTACCGCGACGGCTGTGGGCGCCACGAGTAGCGGTCTCTTCGGGGTATTGCCCATCGCGTACGACATCAGCCACACGTCCAGCAGCGACCTGCAGCAGGTGATTCCCATCGTTCTCGTGATGATCGCCTTCTTGCTGG
>DASVZE010000446.1:0-3042 GCA_036391775.1 Chloroflexota bacterium
GGGCCGGGCAGGAAGCGCTCTCGACTTGGGTCAAAGAGCAGTGTCGTGCGGGAGATGGCGCCATCCACTATCCCGCCAACGACCAGGACGCGACCGTCCGGTAAGAGTGATGCCGACTGCGAGAAACGAGCCTGTGGAAGCGAGGGCAGCAGGCTCCACGCTCCCGTTGCTGGATTGAACAGTTCCGTTGCGTCTAGATCCCTCAGCTTGTGATTAATCCCCCCCAAGACGAGAACGCGGCCATCCCGCAGCACAGTGACGCTCTCGGCAATTCGCCCTTCATGCATGTCCTCGGCGGCTGACCAGGTACGAGAGGAGGGGTCATATAACTCTGCCCATGGAACAGGCAAACCCGGTATCATCTCGCCACCGAGAACCAGGACGCGACCATCATGCAACATCACGGCCTGCTGGCTGGTGACCGGAACCGGCATACCGGGCGCCATGGTCCACGTGCCATGCTCGGGCTCTACGCCCGTTGTCATGGCCCGAGCCGTCCATGTCCATGGAGCGAGGAACACGGCAGTCATGAGGACGCTACAGGCTACTCGACTCTTCACAGCTGATCCTCCCGAGAGTGCTCTCACGAATCACCCACCCATTGCTCATGTCATGCAGTCTGAGCCTCCGAGCAGTCGCCGGCCATGAGGAAGTCGCAGGAACACACACGGATTGACTGACGGAATCACAGGGGAGACACAAGCAGGCGCTTGCCCTGAGTGCTATGATGTCGTCAAGTCGCGACAGGCGCGACTCCACGAGATCGGAGCTCCGGTAGCCACGGGTCTATTCTCGCCATGGCACATCCGCAAACGCATGCTTTTGGAGATCTGCTCCGCAGGTATCGGACTGCCTCAGGACTGTCGCAGGAGCTTTTGGCGGAACGGGCGGGTATTGGCGCTCGCACCATCAGTGATCTCGAGCGCGGGGTCGTCAGCCGGCCACACAGACATACGCTGATGCTCCTGGCAGATGCACTATCCCTCTCGGCTCGGGACCGCTCACGGATGGAAGCTGCGGCCGGTGACAGTGTAGCCTCGACAGCGTTGCCCGGTATCCTGGGCGATGCTGCGACTTCTTCACGCCTTCCCCCGCTTGTTGGTCGCAGGGCCGAGCTGGACGCGCTGGAGCGTCTTATCAACAGCGGGAGGCCACCGCTATTGATGCTGGCGGGAGAACCAGGTATTGGCAAATCACGCCTGTTGCGGGAGGGGGAACAGGGTGGAATCGCTGCAGCGATGACGGTTCTGCGGGGAGGATGTCAGCGGCGCAGCGCTCAAGAACCATATGCGCCTATCGTCGAAGCACTGGCTAGCCATATCGACAGGCAGTCGAGTGCCGATATACGGACACTTCTCGAAGGATGTACGTGGCTGATCCGCCTCTTGCCGGAGTTGACCGGGATATTGACTGTGCCTCCATCCGATCTGCACCCAATGCAGGAGCGGCGACTGATGTTCCGGGCCGTCATTCGCTTTCTGCAGAACGTAGCCGGTCCCGGCGGCGCCCTCCTCGTGCTCGACGATCTGCAATGGGCAGGGACAGATACGCTGGATTTGCTGGCAACTGTGGTCCGGTTTGCCTCGGAGATTCCACTCTGCGTGATCGGCGCGTACCGTGATACGGAGATTGGACCCAAGGACGATCTGAGGATCATGCTCGCGGACCTGGAGCTATCGGATCTTGCTATCCACCGCTCCCTGGCCCCTCTTCTACCCCGCGAGGCATCCGTACTCCTCAGCAGGCTGGTCGCTGGTATCGACGGAACGACCAGGAACATCGAGGAGCAAGTGCTTCAGCGGTCCGGCGGTGTGCCTTTCTTCCTCGTCAGCTACGCACAGGGTCTGCGTGATGGAAACGTGGACTTGAGCGCAGGCAGGATCACACCGTGGACGACGGCACAGAGCATCCGGCAGCGCCTCACGGCACTTCCCGAAAATGCGCGCTATGTCCTGACTGTGGCCGCGATTGCCGGCCGCGTGGTACCCCAGGCGCTCGTTATCGCCGTCGCGGGACAGCACGAGGAGTCTGTGCTCGCAAGTCTCGATGCTGCCTGCGATGCCCGCTTGCTCGAGACGCAACCAAGGCACACGTACAGGTTTACGCACGACCTGATTCGAGAGGTGATCGAAGCTGACCTGGGTGCTGCTCAGCGCACACTCCTTCATCGCCGAATAGCTCGAGCTCTGGAGCAGATTCCCAACAAGCACCAAGAACGGAATATAGCCGGACTGGCCTGGCATTTCCGTGAAGGCAATGAACCGGAGCTAGCTCTCCCGTACGTCATGCAGGCAGGAGATCAGGCCGAAGCAGTCTATGCGCATAGTGAGGCTGAGCAGCATTACCGAACTGCTCTGGAGCTGGCGCAACAGCTGGGCGACAGGTCGCGGCAGGTTGAGGCTCTTGAGAAGCTGGGGTTCGTGCTGTTCCGAGTCTGCCGGTTGACCGAATCATTTGAGGTCTCGAAGCAAGCAGCGGAGATGTATCACGCCATGGGTGACCTCGAGGGTGAAGCGTGGGCACTGTCACGCCTCGCGGGTGTGCGAGAGTCGCCGGATGAAGGCATTGCACGGATCAAACCACTATTGGATTCCCTGGGGGCAAGAGAACCATCCCCCATCTTGATCCGGCTTCACGAGAACATCGCCTGGCTTCTCAGTCTCAATGGACAGTACAAAGAAAGTCTCTCCTTTGCGGAGCGGGGGTGCGATCTGGCCCGAATGTTCGAGGACAAGTGCTTGCTCACAGGTCCCGAACACCTACGGGGTCACGTATTGGTCCAGCTCGGCTATCTCAAGGACGGCTTAGATATACTCGAAGAGCTCAACGAGCCTCGGAGCAATTGGGCGAGCATGCGCTTTGCCGGAGAAGCGTACATGTTACGTGGAGATCTGGACGAAGCAAGGCTTTGCTTTGAGCGCGCGCTCGCGATGGTCGAGCAGATTGGCGAGCCGTCGACGCTCGCACTATTTCTGGGATTACTCAGCTCCCACCTCTGTCTTCGTGGCGACTGGCACCAGGCACACATTCACATCGAGACAG
>DASVZE010000447.1:0-2179 GCA_036391775.1 Chloroflexota bacterium
GGGCTCGGCATCGATCTTCGCACGTAGCTCGGGTGTCAGCAGCTCCATGGCGATGGGCGTGGTCTCGTAGTATTTCTTGTCTGCCGCGCTCACCACCAGCAGCACGCGCATGCCGCTGTCGAGATATGCCTGCATGACCGCGGCGACGGTCTCGTCCCTCATCTCCGGGAATTCGTAGAGGAAGTCCACGACGGTGGTACACCCGGACTTGAGCATCTCGATGCAGCCCAGCATGGTTCGCACATAGATCTCGCGCGGCGTCTGGCGCGGCGACGCCAGCAGTGGATAGGAAAACAGCAGCCAGAGCTCTAGCGGCAGGTTGTCGAAACACCCCTTGAAGAAGTTTTCGTTGGAGTGGCAATGCGTGTTGATCAGACCAGGTGCAACCAGCCGGCCGCGCGCATCAACAACGGTATCGTCCGCCAGGTCCGCCGCGGATTCCAGGCCGGCGATAATCCCGCCCTCGATGCGAATATCCTGCTCGCGCGCGGTTCCGTCCGGCTGTAACACCAGGCCGCCCTTCACCATCATGTCCGGCTACTCCTGCTTTGTAATAGAGCCCGTGGTATCAGGCTCTGTGAGATACCAGTGGCCGACCGCTTCTCCCACACCAGAGTGTTCCACTTCCCACGATGTGATCAGGCCTCTGCCTGGGAATACTCACAGGACTCCAAGCGGGGGATCGACGGGATGGAAAGGTCGATGTGGTCATTGCAGAACCGTGGAAGATAGCCACTAAAAGGTAGGCACGGCAGGAGCCGGCCCCTGCCGTGGCGATTTGGGAGACTTCTACACGTTTGCGATTCCCGTTTCGACATCGTAATGGGTATTGACGCCGGTGGTCACGCACTCCAGTATGGAGGCATAGGCCGCACAGGGTCATGTATCTGAGTGAGGAGTGAGACATGGCGTTGCATTTCGCGTTGCCCGCCCACCCGGCTTTCCGGCGTTCGATCAGGAAGGTTGAACGATGAGCGCGCTGGCCGAAGCAGTCGATAATCCGGTTCTCGAAGTCGAGCAGCGAGGCATCCAGCGGGTGACCGAGGAGGAGCGCACCAACCAGACGGCGCTCCAGACCGGCATCCTCTGGTTCACCGTCAACTTCGTGCTCTCCGCGGTGACGACGGGGGCGCTGGCCATTCCCGCCTTTGGGCTCGGCCTCTGGGACAGCATCGCCGCCATCGTGATCTTCAATGCGCTGGGTATCCTGCCGGTGGCACTCTTCTGCACCTTCGGTCCGCTGACCGGGCTGCGGCAGATGGTAATCGCCCGGTTCGCCTTTGGCTGGGACGCGGCGAAGCTCACGGCTCTTTTCAACATCGCGGCCTGCATCGGCTGGTCGTGCGTCAACGCCATCATCGGCGGCGTCCTCTTCCATTCCATCTGGCACTGGCCCTTCGCGGTCTGCTTGCTGATCATCGCCGCCCTGACGACGCTGGTCAGTGTGTACGGCAACAATCTGGTGCAGCGCTACGAGCAGTATGCCTGGATCCCGCTGGCAGTCATCTTCATCATCATCGCCGTCACCGCGGCCCCCCATATGCATGCAACGGCTACCCCGGCGATCAAAATGGCATGGTTTGCCAGCTGGGTCTCGTACGGCGGCGCCATCGTGGGCTTTGCCATCGGATGGAGCTCGTACGCCAGCGATTACAGCGCCTATGTCCGGAAGTCGGTTCCCGCCCGGAGCATCTTCTGGTGGACCTTCATCGGCGAGTTTGCCGCCTGTGTGCTCTTGCAGGTCCTTGGTGTGCTCCTGACCACGTGGCACAACACGGCCTTTGGAACCGATGTCCTCTCCCTGGCGGTCAAGCCGCTGGGCACGGTCTGGGCGGATGTCATCTTGCTGTTACTGGTTCTGAGTGTCATTGCCAACAACATCCCGAACGATTACTCGCTCGGGCTCACCGTTCAGGTGCTGGGCAAGAGGTGGGAAGCAGTCAAACGCTGGGTCTGGACGCTCGTCGGCGCCGCGATCTACACGGCCATCGGGCTGTATGTCGTGGCGGACAGAGGCTTCTCCGTTGCCGAAAGCCTGACCTTCTTCCTGCTCATCATCTCGTACTGGCTGGGCCCGTTCTCCATCATCCTGGCTCTCGAGCACTTCGTCTTTCGCAAAGGGCGCTACGATCTCTCGTCCTGGGACGACAGCAGACGGCTGGCGCGCGGACTCACACCG
>DASVZE010000448.1:0-5845 GCA_036391775.1 Chloroflexota bacterium
CATGAACACTGCGGGGCGGCAGCTGTTGTCTTGCCGATGTGGATCACGGCGTTTAGTGCTAGGCGCTGGTCAAAATCGCGGTTGCGGTGTCACCGCCGGCGATAAGCACCTCGTCGATAGCGAGCAGGGTGAAGACAACGCCTTGGCTGATGGCTTCACCGATGTCGGTCGCAATCTCACCGCAACGAGCATGGACTCTCTTTGTCAATGAGTGAGTCCCAGCGTATGCGCCGTCCATGCTCCAGCTCAGGACGAAGCCGGTCCACGATGAGAGACCCAAGGGGAGTGAGCCGGACCGCGCGCCGCTCCACCGCCCGCTCTACACAGATCTGCTGAGCGCTCTCCTGCCGGTAATCACCGGCATCTTGATCCCATAGGATCCCCCGTCCTTTCCGTTTTCGTCTGGTCTCGACGATCTGAGTCTTCCAGGTCAGCTCTACCAGACCGTTTCCCGCCAGTTGGCGCATAGCACGGCGGTGGGATTCGGCGGAAGCACGTCCACCACGAGCGGGAGGCAACACGGAAGGATCCTCGGAAGGCAAGGGAGCGAGCAAAAGTATCCGGCGGGCGCACCGACCGAGGCGTACCCTGCGGACGCGTGCGAGTGAAACAGCGTACGATCTGTCATCCTGGTATGTCATGCCAGACATTGCCTGAGAAGTCGGCGCCGGATGTCAAAAGGAGGCTGACACGGAGCCGTTCAAAGAAGTCGGGAGCTGCTCCCTGGCAGCGGCTGCCTCGCAGGCGCTGGGCAATTCGGAGCATCTGCCGCTGCTCAATTGAAAGGCGCAATGCTTCCTTGCAAGGAGATCGATCGGCAAGTAGCGTCTCGATTGCACGCTCGAAAACTTTATGCTCGCCCATTTCGAACTCTCCACCGGTTGGGAGGCAGGCTGTACCACGCAAGACCCCTGCCGGTCTCTTGCGTTACGTCCGACTTCTGTGTCGTTGCCTCAGTTCAGTCGACGACTCTCATTTCCTTGGCCCACTGCATCACTCCGTCATACGCGCCAAGGTAACAATCGACCGGTCGTTGCCATCAAGTACATGTTCGTCAAGTAGCCGACCAGTCAGCGCTCACTCTGAGAGCTTCATTCGCTGCGTCAAGCGGCATCGGCGGCGCGCGCCAGCCGAGTCATGGATCAGAAGAACGCGGACGATTGATTGCCGAACAGTTTACTCTTAACCTGTGTCGATTGCTCCTAACGTGGAGTCAACAGGAACGCGTGTTCCTGGCCAATGGCGTTGTAACCGTTGACGACAATCTGGCCACTGTCGTTGATCGCAGTCGCGTCGTCGAGCGTGAAGCCCGACCCGGGCGAGACCAGATTGTTGAGGTTCCGCAACGTCCCGCCGCTATAGATCATCTCCCCACCAACGGCCACGCCGTTGTCGTTAACCGCCGCAGGTAGGAAGTTGGGGCCGAGGTCGGTTAGCGCCCCGTTGGTCCACAGGTAGCCGTACTCGGCAAACGTGCTGGTCTCGGCATTGCCGACCACCTGCCCGAGATTGTTGATGTCCGCCGCATTACCGGCCTGCGAGCCCAGGTCGGTGGGCATCCCGTTCTGCCACAGGACAGCGTGGGTGTTGCTGTTTGTGTCATCACAGGTGCCGACAACCTCGCCGCTCTTGTTGATCGGGCCGCCCCCGCAGTTGATGGGAGTGAACCAGGTCGGCTGTGGAAGCTCGGTGAGCGTCCCGTTGTTGTACGCGCATGCGTGCTCGCCGGGATTATTGCCGCATATGCCGGCAATCTCGCCGGAGTCATTGATGCCGCGTGCATCCCAGAACCCGATGTCGGCCATCGACATGCCGTTCCAGAGGAACGCGTCGCCGACGGTCTTGGTATCCGCCTGGCCGACGATCTCTCCCGATGCATTGATCGCGTATCCCTTGCTGAAGTGCCCGCCCAGCGTCCCCAGGTCGGTCATCGTACCGTTGCTGTAGAGGAAGGCGTGGTAGGGATGCTCAAAACATTGCTTCGGCTGACCGTATTTCTGCGGCGGACACGTGACCTGAAACTCCTGCGAGGAGTACGAGTAGCCCGTGACCTGGCCGTTGGCGTTAATCGCGAGGCCGTAGGTGACGCCGTAACCCAGGCTGCCAAGGTCGGTCATGGTGTAGGCAGCAGTGGGGGTAGGCGTGGACGTGGGGCTGGATTTGGATGCGGCTGCCGGGCCGGCTCCGGCAGCGGCCACGATGAGCCCAAATGCAAGGACAACGAGAACGATCGAGTACCTATACATCGGTTGCCCCCTTTCTCTGCGACCGAGGTATCTCACCGTTCAAGCCGCATCGGCTGCCTGCGCGAGTTGGGTCATGAAGGCGAAGAAGGCGGTCGATTGGCCGCGGAACAACCCCGTTTCGGTCAAGAACGTCACCGCTCCCATGGCAGCTCCCTTGGTCTCGGTGGGGCGAATGATTGAACAGAGGGGGAACTTGCGATCCAGGAATTTGGTGGGCTCGGGCATGATTAGGTTGGGCTGTAGGGTTTCCCCAGCCGACGTGAGATCCGGGAATGTCAGCCCGTTGGTAGGATCGGTCAATGGAGCTAAGGGAGGCGCTACCGCGTTGCCCGCCTTGTCCTGCCAGGTCTGGAAGTGCATCGTCTCGGTGGGGCCGATGCTGAGGAGAATGCGCAACACTTCTTTATTAGTAACTCGCTGCGCCAGCGAGGGGTAGAGGCTGGTGCCGCCTTGCTCAATCATCGCGAAATGGAAGGCCGCCGTGTTGGCGATGGCCTGGAGGTGTGCCGAAGGCTTCTTGGTGGTCGAGCCGGCAAGATCGGCGTTCGAGCGGGGGATCGCCGGGAACTGCCCAGCCGCCAATGCCGGAAGCGCTTGGGAGAGGCTGTCACCCAAATCCGGGTTTTGTGAGTCGCTGCGGTAGCGTGTCCACCAACTCGTATCCACGCTGAGCTGCATGAGGTTGGTGAGTCGCATGATCTGCTGCGCCCCTCGGGCTGTGCTGCTGGGCAATGTTTTGAACTGATCCAGACTGACCGTCTGTGCCCCCTTCGACATCAGGTACGCATTGATAAAGGTGAAGTGAGTGAACTCGTCGTCGGTATTGTCGTGGATGTACTGGGCCATGTCGGAATCCAGCAGCTGCAGCGCAGCGGTGTATGCCGGATTCCCACTTCCCCCGGGAACTTCACTGTCCTGAATGCCGCCCAGCTCGTTGTATTGCTGCCAGGCATCCGTTTCCAGGATCTCGGCTGCTGCTAGAAACCGGAGGATCGCGGCGTCTCCAGGCGTAAGGCCGCCGCTTGCCTCGGCTGTGACAGCCGGCAAACCACTGGCTACCAACCCGGCGCCGATGGCACCTGCTCCCACGGCCAGACTCGTCTCCAAGAAGGCGCGACGACTGGTCCTTCCTTGCTGCTGATGCGGTTTTTTCTCCATGATCTCCTCCTTCTGCAGCTATGCTGGCGGAAAGGTAAGACGAGTACACGTGACCTGTGGGCACATTCCCGCATAGAACCACATGCTAGACATGGATACGCGATTGGTTACAATTGAGCCAGGTAGGTAGCGATCAGCACGAGATGTTGCAGTATCAGCACGTAATGTTGTGATTGTGACACGAGATGTTGCGTCTCTCTGAACCAACTGCCATATCAGATGGATGCATGTTCTCCGGCAACATATCTAATATCGACGTGATAGCTTGGCTTCCTCTGCAACAGGGCAGTACGTGCTCGCGTACCTAAATAGTCCACCCGACGATAAGAGCTCGGCTGACGCGCGTCAGTCGAGCTCTATCGGCAGTACTGGTGAGACGGCTAGCTGCTAACAAATCTCACCGAGTGAAAAGGGCGCCCCGGCTAGCAGGGTCGCCAGATCAAGAGCGGTAAATGCTCGCACCCCACAGCCGTGTCGCGGGTCGGCGAGGAGCGGGAAGGCAAAGCCTCCCACGCTATTAGTCAGGGCGCGAACGATCCCCATGGTGCCGTCCGGCCGGTGCCACTGCACGACCACGCTGGTGCCCCGGGTGAAGCCCTGGCCCACGATCAGAGTAACCCCGCCGATCCGGACCGGGTTTACCGTGGCAGACAGCATTCCGGGACCAACCCCACGCGGCACCACACCAACGGCGATAAACGGCGTCCACATGCTTGTGGCGGCGTCGAAGGCAGCGATGAACTCCGTACCGATACCGTGGCGGGGTGCGAACCCCAAGACAAGTGAGAACATCCCTGTGGGGCTGGTGGTCGTCCAGACACCTCGCCTTGTGCCATCGGGCCGCTGCCAGAAGACGAAGGCAAGATTGGACGGCGTAAAGCTCGCTCCCTGAACGGTCGCTATGCTGCCGACGATCACCGGAGTGGGTGTAACCGTCAGGCTGCGCCCTGTCATTGTCGCGGGCTGTGTCCCCGCGCCCTGCACCACGAGTGTGCCGTGCATATAGGGATGGATCATGCAGTGATAGGTATAGGTTCCCGGTGTGTTGAACGTGTGCTGGAACGACGCACCGGGATTAAGAGCCCCCGAGTTCCAAACGCCCGTGTCGCTGGTCGTGGTATGGCCGACGCTGTCCATATTGGTCCAGGTCACGGTAGCGCCCACGGGCACCATCATGGTCGGCGGTACAAACGAGAAGTTCTGGATGGCGACGCTGGCGCTCTGGGCATGGACCTCTGCTGAGCTGAGCACTGTGCTGACCATCAGAATCCCGCTCAGGGCAAAGAGGAGAATAGACCGAGATATTGCTGAAGTCATGGTTCTTTCCTCCAAAGCAGAAGAACCGTAGTGTCATACCGGCGCGAGCGCCTTATCGAGGCACTACGCCACAATTGACAATACGTCGAGGAGTTACATGTCGAGCACTCTCCAAACAGAGCGCGAAACGCACGGTAGGAGTTTCTACCCTCTTAGAGCGACTTCATCGAGAATTCGGCCGACGAACAGACGTGGTCGGGATCTTCCCAACGATGCAGGGCTGATCCGGTGAGCGGATTTGGAACCGCTCAGTCTGTCGCCGGACCAAGCGTTCCAAATAGTCCATCGGCTTCGTGATTGATCCCGGCAGTGAAGTAGACCTTGGTCGGATCGGCATGTAGTGCCCCGGTGCCGTCAACCAACGCCCACAACCCGGGAATCACGATCGGCTGGCCATCGATCTTCAACTGTCCCCGGACCATGCCATCGGAGAGTCTGAAGACGTTGATGTGACCATCGCCGAAATTACCGACAAGCAGATCTCCACTAGCATTCTGAAAAGTGGAAGGAGCAATGGCCATGCCCCACGGTGAGTTGAGCAAGCCCTGGGACGCCAAATGCCGCACCAACTTACCATCCGTGTCGAAGATGGCAACATAGCCGTTCCCCACGCCGGGGATATCGCGTCCGGTCATGGGGTTGATCTTCGCATAGGTGACGAACAGCATCCCGCCAATGTTTTCGATATTGAACGGTCCAAAGCCGGCCGGGACCATGGGGTCAGTGAACGTACCCGCCAGCGTCGCGGGAGCAAAGCTGCCGTCGAACACGTCGATTCTCGCCTGCGTGAAGTTCGCCGCAAAGAGGAACGAGCCGCTGCTGTTCGTACCCAGAGCGATGCCTGTATAGCTGGCCTGCGGGAAGTTGTTCACCTTGAGGATGGCGTGATGGAGGTCAACAGTCGGATTCCACGCGGAGATCGTGCCGGTCGCACCAGCGAAAATGAAGAACGCTTTAGTGCTTGGCACGCCGCTTGTGACCAGAAAGCCGGAGGTGGGGTTGAAGAGGTTGCCGGTCGGCACGGCGGGGACGTGGGAGGCCGGTCCGGGGATCATCACCTGAAGCGGGTTCGTGGCCGGCTCTGGAGTGCCGGTGCCATCGTAGAGGGTGGACAAATCCGTGCC
>DASVZE010000449.1:0-11265 GCA_036391775.1 Chloroflexota bacterium
AACTGATACGACCGGTAGACCATCGGAGAAACTTTACCTCGCGTGAAGCCCAGCGACGCCTCCAAGAGAAGGAGCGCCCTCGCTGGGCGCTAATTGCATACGGGATCTTTTTAGCGGCGCTCTTGATCATTTTCGCTGTCACCTACACGACGTACGCGTTCTCGAAGTACCGCGGCGTTATATTGCCCGGTGTAACCGTTGACCAACTGTCTGTGGGTCAGCTAAGTCCCGGACAGGCACGGAGTCTACTTGAGGAGAACATCGGCGCAAACTGGTTCGTGCCAGTCAAGCTCGTCTACGGACACGACGAATGGCCCCTCAGTCGAAACAATATCGGCCTGCAATACGACATCAAAGGAACTGTTGACCAGGCAATGCAGGTCGGACGAAGTGAGAGCTTCCCCGAGCAGCTACTTGATCGCTTACCGTTACATCCGAGCCACAGCGTTCCCTTGATCTACCAAATCCGAGAGTCCGCTTTGCGTCAATACCTGCTGCTCGATATTTCGCACAATCGTGACGTCTCCCATGGAATGGTCAATGCGGGACTGCGGGTGGTAGGGAACGATGTGCAGCTGATCCCAAGCCGGCCCGGGAACCAGCTCGATGTAGCCGGGACGGAAACAATTGTGCGCTCTGCGTTGGGTGCGGTCACCACGCAGGTACGGCCGCTCTCCATAAAGCACTTCAAGCCCGTCATAAGCAATGACGATGCCTTGCGGTTTCGGGCGCGGGTTGAAGCGTTTCTGAATAGTCCACCGATTATCCAGGCCGGCAAGCGGGTCTTCGTGACTCATCGGTCAGACTTTATTCACGCTCTCTCGTTTACACAGCAGGTGTCGAAGAAACGAGCCGCGATCGTCATGCAGGTGAATTCGACTGCTATTTCGAACTTCGTCCAGTCACTCGCGCAGCAGGTGGATCGCAATCCGCAAAATCCGAAAATCCGATATAACGGGGGCCAGGTCTCTCTTGTCGCGGCTCTCGTAATCGGACGGACTCTCAACCAGGCCGACGCCACGCAGAAGTTGTTGAGCAGTGTGACACACCTGACGCCACATGCACGACTACGTTTTATGGTGACAAGTGTGCAACCACCGGTGGATCAGACAAATCCGGCAAGTCTCGGGATCACATCTCCTATTGGCTATGGCGAGACAAGTTTCAAAGGCGCGCCTGTCGCACGGTTATCGGATATCGAACAAGTTGCCGGCCAGTTGAATGATCGTCTCATCGCGCCGAACGAAGACATTGATTTCAACCAGCTTGCCACGACGAACTGGCCAAACTCCTTCTATGTCGAACGTGAGCGCGAAGTGAATGGCAAGGTAGTTCCTGGCGAGGGCGGTGCGGTGCAACAAGTCGCGACGACCCTGTTCCGCGCCATGTATCAGTCTGGACTGACGGTCCTGGAACGGCACAACCATGTCCACAGATTTGGTTGGTACGAGCCACCAGTCGGGCTCGACGCTCAGGTATCGCCAGGTGGGCAGGACCTGATCTTTAGAAACAGCACCCACCACTATTTACTTATCCAGACACAGATTGAGCCGCTTCGGCGAGAACTGTGGATCTATGTATACGGACCGAAGCTCGGTTGGCATGTGTCGGTCGATATGCTGGGCACTATCACCAAGGTGTACCCACACGGCCCTGCACGCATGGTCCAGGATCCAACACTTTCCGATGGTCAGTCCAGGCAAGTCTTTTTCGCGCACGACGGAGCGGACACTGTTGTGCGTCGCACAATCACATATGCGAACGGACGAGTTCGGGTCGACAAGATCTTTAGCCATTACCAGGCATGGCAAGCGGTTATCCGAGTAGGCGGACCAATCGCGAAGCCCACACCAAAGTCGACTCCGTCCGCCAAGAACGGTACGTCGACTCCAGCGACCTCGACGACGCCTACACCGCTTGCAGAGCCCTCTCCAACGCCTACGTTCAACCATTAGCGTGCCGGCTGCCTCGCGCCGTGCCAGATTGTTAGACTACTGCTGCAGCGGCATCTAGGAGCATTTCACATAGACCACGTCGACTTCTACTTTGCAATCATCAAGATCGGCTTGAACCCCGTTCTTATTCATATTGGCCCACTGGCCGTGCACTGGTATGGCCTCATGTATGTCCTAGGCATCGCCGTTGGACTCTGGGTCGCGATACCGTACGCGGAGCAACGCGGTATCTCGCGCAATCTGGCATACGACATATTCTGGCCCGCTCTGATCGGTGGCCTTGTCGGCGGCCGGTTGTATTACGTCGTGCAGTCGAACCTAGGCTGGTATCTTCGCCATCCCCAGAACATCCTTGCCACCTGGGAGGGCGGCATGGCTTTCTACGGTGCGATCTTCGGCGCTGCCCTGGGCATCTTCATCGTGACCCGGATGCGGGGAGTATCGTTCCCGGTGGTGCTCGATTGTGCCGCGGTCTTCGCTCCTCTCGCACAGACAATCGGGAGATTGGGCAATCTGATAAATGGCGACATAATTGGATATCCGAGCAATCTACCGTTTGCTACCGAATACACCAATCCGGCAAATACGTTTGTCCCCAGTCACCACATTGCATACCAACCAGCCGCCGCGTACGAATTGCTCTTCGGCTTAGCGTTATTCGGCATCATATGGGGACTCCGCTTCCGCTTTCGGCTGCCTGGCACGCTTTTCGCCCTTTGGCTTGTTCTCTATTCCCTTGGCCAGTTCTTCTTGTTCTTCGCGCGGGCCAACACCTTGGTTCTGCTCGGACTGAAGCAGGCGCAGCTGACAGCCGTCGTAGTTACCGTGCTCTCCGTGCCTGCGTGGCTGCTGTGGCGGCGATTGTACGAGTCAAAGAAACCAATCGGCGCACAACAGAAGCCGGATATGGCTCCGCGGAGTGACGTTGCGGGAGTGGCCCCAAGCTAGGCGGGCTGGGCGCTCTGCTCGTCCTTAATGCGTCCTGTGTCAAGAAGGTGCATCAAGTACTCAATCCGGCAGATCTCCGGCCCCCAGAACACCTTCAGGTCGGCCATCTGATCACTGGGAGCCGCGTCCACGCCATGTTCCCGGTTCAGGCTCTTTGCTACGTCGATAGGTGGTACAGGCTGTGCCATGGCGAGGTCCTCCGGATTTCCGACAGCGATGGTTTAGCTGCCATCTTACTCGGTTGCTGCCGGATATCCAGCCCACTTCGAGCGGATCCACAATCCGGATGTCTGTTATGTCACGCGCGAAGAAGCGGGATGCATTGCAGGCGCGACCAATATACGTCCTCTATCTTTGCCTGGCTCGCGTCACTCCCAGGCGAGAGTCAAGCCGCGAGAGCAAAATCAGGTTGTGCGGCGACCGCGTGTCCACCTTCTGGCGGCAACGTGTTTCTGTTATCCACCTCTTTGTCCAGAACCTTGTCCACGCGCAACATCGCTCTTAGCTGGAATGTTCAAGAATCACGCCCTCGAGCGGACGCAGGCTTATTGCGCCCTCGATCCTTTCACGTTCTTGCCGCACGTGAGTGCAAGCGAGGACCACTGCACTTTTCCAACTTTGAATTGGGACTTTTCGGGGCTCGGAGGCAAAGTTAAGCGCCACCAATACGGTTTGAGACCCGGAGTCCCGCTCAAAGAGGTACACATTGTCCGGCACGTCATCAAATGCCCGGTACTGTCCCACGCGAAGTGCTTGCTGAGTCGTCCGAAGTGAAATAAGAGATCGGTAAAGAGTGAGCATGGACTCTGGGACCCGACATTCGAGCTCCACATTGATTTCCTGGGCGGTCGACCCAAGCGGAAGCCAGGCTTCGCCCGTGGTAAAGCCGGCACCGAGCCCGCTGCTCCATTGCATCGGTGTCCGTTCTGGGTCACGACCGGGGTTCAAAGCCTTGTCCAGCGACCGCAGTCCCACCGGGTCGCGAATCCGGTCCGGCGGAATCACCCCGTCGAGCATGCCGATTTCTTCCCCGTAATAGATAAAAGTGGCACCGGGAAGCGCGAACTGTAACATGGCCACGAGTCGCGCGCGCTCCCTGCCGCATCCATCCGCACCAAAGCGACTTATTGAACGCGACTGATCGTGATTGTTCAGAGCAGTGTTCGGTGTTGCCCCAGACGGAAGGCTGTCGGAAAATGATTCCACCGCGTTCCTGTACGACTCTGCGTGCCAACTACACCCAATGAGTTCGAAGTTAAACGACATGCTCATCTCCGGCCCTTCGGAGCCGTGCAAGAGTGCAATAGCGTCGTCGTCCAGATCGTAGATCTCACTCACGAGAAACCGTTCAATGCCGTCTTCATCCACTACGTGGCGTAGTTCTCGCAGCCAGTCGTGCATGTCAGGATGATTCATATTGCGGAGTGGATACGAGACCCCAAGTCCGGATGTTCCAGACGTAGGTGCGACCGCGAGATTGTCCCGAAGCTGAGCATCCTTGCCGATAAAGGCGGTTGCATCAAGCCGGAATCCTGAGACTCCACGCTGGATCCAGAATCGAACCACATCGTGCATCGCCTTGCGCAGGCTGGGATTGCGCCAGTTCAGATCTGGTTGTTGCGGAAGGAACGAATGGAGGTAATACTGGCCGGTCGGCTCATCCAGTGTCCAGGCGGGCCCACCAAAGACGCTTTGCCAGTTGTTGGGCGGTCCGCCCTCTGGTGTCGGATCTTTCCAGACGTACCAATCGCGGCGATCACTCTGTTTGTTCGATCGGGACTCCAGGAACCAGGGATGCATGTGCGATGAGTGATTAAGCACGAAATCGAGAACAATCTTAATCTCGTGCTGCTCAGCTTCTCTTGCAAGGCGATCGAAATCGTCCAGGGATCCATAGGCCGGATCTATACCCGTGTAGTCGGAGACGTCGTAGCCGTAGTCGTACAGGGGCGATGGATAAATTGGGGTGAGCCAGATGGCGTCGATGCCAAGTGAATCTGAAGTGTCGTTCCGCAAGTAGTCCAACCGTTGAATGATGCCAGGTAGGTCGCCAATGCCGTCGCCATTGCTGTCTTGAAAGCTTCGAACGTAAATCTCGTAAATGACGCTATGTTCCCACCAGCGCGGCTTCGCCAGGCTATCGGACGACATCATTACCCCCACGTGAAACGTTCCAGTTGTGAGCACACAATAAAGGCGGCTGGACATCCGCGGATGCCCAGCCGCCGGTAGCGGTCTTTAGCGACGAGCTCTACACCAGCGTAAAGGTTACATACGCCATTCTGCTTTTCTTGCCCTCCCACAGTCGCAGGGTAATGACCGCCTGGTTGGAGTGTTTTGTCGTCACCCTGTATGGAATGTTGAAGCGCTTTAACCAGTGACCATGACTGTCGGTCAACGTGAACCAATCGAGGTGCTTGCCGTTCGGGAAGTACACATGGGCCCAAATACCAAGCTGTCGCTTGTGATTTGCCTGGATATTGATGACGTCCCAGGTCCCCTGTTTAACCACGTGGTACCACAGTGAGACGTACTGGAACTCTAGTGCCGACGATGGCTTGGGCGCGGGTTTGGGCGTGGGAGTCGGAGTCGGTGGCACCGGAGTGTTCGTCGGTGTAGACGGATTTGTTGGTGTCGCCGTCAAAGTCGATGTTGCTGTCGCCGTCGCCGTGCTTGTTGTTATTGGCGTGTTGGTTGATGTTGCAGCAACCGTTGGAGCAGGCGTCTGTGAATTGGATCCGACGCGGAACCAATCGAAGTCGGCGGCGAGCAAGTTCTGATTGACGCGTGCGTCCGTTCCGCCCCAGCTGAACAGACCAAGCTGAGGCGCCGTGTATGACGCTGTATAGCCTGCCGGCCCGGGCGTCGCAGTTGCCGTGCCGGGGGTCGACGTTCCCGTGCCGGTCGGCGTTGTTGTCACAGTGGCAGTTGGCAAAGTCGCGCCGATCTGCGTGAAGTTCACATTGTCGGTACTGTAGAAAGCCGTGTAGCTGGTGCCCGACTTTTGCAGTCGCAGATAGAAGGTTTGCGGTGGCACGCCGGTCAGTGGAACTGCCGTCTTGTAGTCGTTGCCCGCTATCTCCTGCACGAACTCAAGCTGCGGTGCGGCACCCGCGACAAAGTCCTGCCCGAGATAGATGAAGTTATCGTCATCCTGGTAATCGATCAGGCCGGCGGTCTGACCGAGCGCCAGCGGGCTGCCACTACTAGCTGCCGCCGGGAAGGTCATCCGGGTGGTCACTGTCCAATCGACGTTCGGGTCAACCGGCTGCAAGATCATGTTCCGTGCAGTATTGGTGGATGGATTGGTTGCCAGGGTTCCGACTAGTGAACCAAAGTTTGACCAGATCCTCAAATTGCCCGGGCTCTCGGAGTTAACACTCCACGTTCCCGTTCCCGCCTGATCGGGACACGGTTTCGACGCATATGTGGCACAAACGGCCTTGAACGGCGCCTGAAACGTGCTCAGATTGAATTCGTCTCCCTGAGGGCCGCCTACCTGCGCGAAACCGTGTGTCAGGCTTCCCGAGAATGCGAGCGCCACCGTACTCGCCAGGATTAGTGTCGTGGCTACAAGCGATCTACGCATACGTCCATTTCCCTTCCCTTGTAAGAGTCGCTCTCTGTATAACGGGTCGATTCACATCTCTGTGACCAAGTCACAGCAAGCTGAAATCGCCGGTTACAGAGCTTCGCAGGTTCCGTGCCAAAAAAGGCACAAATCCCTGATGCTTCCCATAATCGGGTGAACGATTTCTTACAACTGAACGGCAAGAGAGCTGGTGGGCCCAGCAGGATTCGAACCTGCGACCAGCCGGTTATGAGCCAGTTGCTCTGCCGCTGAGCTATGGGCCCCCAAGCAGCCCGATTATAGCGGCGCCTCGAACCAAGCGAGCCGACTCTTGCCGGATTGTGGGCCTACTTCTTGTGCGGAGGTGGCGGTGGTGACGTCGACCGTTTGGAAGCCGTGCAACCGGTTAGAGTCAGCGACGCGCGAGCCGCAAGCACACTCTGCGGAGCCATGAGATACAACGACGCAGCCCCGCATATTGCAAGGATGGGCAGTTGGATTGAGGCTCGAATGTTTCCGTGTGCGTCCGATTTCACCACGGTCGTTATAAAACGCTCTGCTCGCGGTTTGGACGCATTCGGCACAGCGAGCAAGAGGTCATAATAGCGCTTGGGCGTCAACCGGCTCGCGATCAATGTGGCGCTCCTGCCGATCGAAACACGGTGAGGTACAAGTCGTGCAGACGGGCCAGGCGCAGCATGGACGGACGAAACCAGAGAAACGCACACGAGGGCCGCAGCACACAGCGGTAGAAAACGGTTCACATAAACTCTCAATCGGTGCGGAGACCTGCGGGAAGTGGAGCGGGCACGCGGAATCGAACCGCGACCTGCTGCTTGGAAGGCAGCCGTTCTGCCGTTAAACCATGCCCGCCCAAGCGCCATCAAAGGACCCGACAGTTTACCGTATCCGTCCAGTCGACGGCCAGAAAGGCTAGAGCTCGATGTCGTGTGGCCGGCTCTCGGACAGTCCTGCATTCGTGATCTGAACGAACGTCGCCTTCTCGGCAAGCTCCTCCAGAGTTCTTGCTCCCAAATAGCTCATGCCGGATCGAAGCCCTCCCACCAGTTGAGCGAGGACCTCGGCGACGTCGCCTTTGAAAGGCACCATGCCCTCGACACCCTCCGGGACAACATCTGCAATGTCGGACTCGCCCTCCCAGCCAGGCTTCTCACGCCGGCGCCGCTCCAGTGTTGCACCGGCAGACGCCATCCCGCGCGAGACCTTGAATCGGCGGCCGTTTCGCACGATCACGACACCGGGACTTTCTCTCGTCCCGGCCAGCATATTGCCTACCATAACCGTCGACGCTCCAGCTGCGAGCGCTTTGGTCACATCTCCCGCCTGACGGATTCCCCCGTCGGCAATGACGGGCACGTCATGCTTCCGTGCTTCGCATACCGAATCCATAACCGCGGTCAGCTGCGGCACGCCAACGCCCGTCACGACGCGTGTGATACAGATAGAGCCGGGCCCCACGCCGACCTTAACCGCGTCCGCCCCTGCTTCGATTAGGTCTCGCGTTCCCTCGCCCGTCGCCACATTGCCGGTAATGAGATCGACGTCCCCCATGTGCTTCCGCAATGTACGAATAGCCCGTAAAGCGTTTTCCGAGTGCCCGTGCGCGATATCGAGCACGAGCACATCACACCCGGCGTCGATCAACGCGTCGGCCCGATCCAGGTAGTCGCCCACCACTCCGATCGCCGCCCCGACCAGGAGTCGACCTTTTTCGTCCTTGGATGACTCCGGATGCAAGGAGCGCTTGAGAATGTCACGCAAGGTGATCAGTCCGCCAAGGACACCGGCTTTATCTACCAGTGGAAGCTTCTCCACCTTGTGGATCTGAAGGATTTCTTCCGCTTGCGATATCGTCGTGCCGAGTGGCGCGGTTACCAGTCGATCTCGTGACGTCATGACCTCCGAGATCAGCCGGGAGTCGTCATGAACGAAAAGGATATCGCGACTGGAGAGCATGCCGACCAGCACGTCCTTCTCGTCGACAACGGGGAGACCGCTGATTTGATGGGCTTCCAGGAGTTCGCGCGCTTGCCCGACCGTACTATGCGGGCCAACGCGGTACGGGTTTTCGATCACAAAGCTCTCTGACCGCTTGACCTGCCGCACCTGGCTTACCTGCTGTTCGATCGTGTTGAACCGGTGAATGATGCCGATTCCCCCTTGACGAGCCAGAGCAACCGCCATTTCCGATTCGGTGACAGTGTCCATATTGGCGCTTACTACGGGCATCCGTATTCGGATGCGACGAGTCAGCTGAGCGGACGTATCAACGTCCTTCCGCGATCGTATGTCTGAATAACCTGGCACAAGGAGCACGTCCTCGTACGTCAGACCTTGCCGAATGATGCCTCCCACTTCTTCACCCCCGTGCCAGTTTCTCGGGTTCAACAGCGGCCGAGCAAATTCGCCCCAGCCGGTACACCACACCTCATGTGACATTCGTCAATTAGAGCGAGCTAGTGGAATTCCCCGGATCCTCTCGCACAGCCTTGCGCGCATCTTCGAGCGCGGCAGTGCTTTTTACTCGTTGAAACGGAGTGCGACAACTATTGCAGTAATACTCCATCGTGAGCAGCTGCTGTCCAAAAATGGACGAGAGTTGCGTATCGACGGATTGACAAAACGGACAGACTGTCTCACTCAAAGCACTCACAGTGGACCAAGTCCGGCTACGGCCACAATTGGTCTTATACGCTCCAGGAAGCGCGCGCGAAGTTCGTCGGTTCCCTGCGTCAAGATTGAGCTAAGAACCAGGTCCGACACTGCGAGATCAAACCAGCCGCAAGAAAATGGCATGATCCTTTGGAGCCGCTCCTGTAAATCGGCACGAACGCTCACTCCAAGTGACGACAACCGACGAACCCAGCCTTCCGCATGAAGCCAATGTAATTGCTCCTCCTCAAGGATTCTCCGCGCACGCTGAGCCAGGGCGATGTATGAGGAGTCGACTGCCGCCTCTAATCCCACGGACATTGCCGTATCGAACAGAAAATTGGCCGCCACGAAGTCCGTCCAGCCGTCGAATGGTTTGCTCAGGAAAGCCGACTGACTGAAAGTTGTGCGCGTCTCTGGTTCGTTTTCGGGCGATTCGCCACCGAGGTCCTCAAGCACCGGATAAAGGCTCCGCGCGTGTCCAATCTCGTCTTGCGCCATGGCAGCCGCTGCCACGGCCGATTCAAGTGATGGCGCAGACGTGCACCACTCTGCGTAACGACGACCCAGAAAGTACTTATTGTCGGCGAGCGACGCGACGAGAGTCGTGAGAGCGGCGGTGGTTGACGCAGTGCTTTCTATCACGTCGACCTACACCCTAATGGCGGAAATACTGCCAGTTCGCGGGTACAGTACCATTTCCACCCATGAAAACTCATTGAATATGGTCCGCGCGTAGACCTGTGCCAGGTCTTCGTCATCGGCCGCGACGGTCCCGATATGACACAGGGGATCCTCAAACTTGCGGCGGGCGAATACTTCCCACATCGCTCGGTCCTCAAACCGATGTCGCTCAGTGTTCAAATCGCAATCCCGAAGTCGCGAAGGGCCGCTTTACCCTCGTGCGATATACGTTCAACCGACCAGATCGGATCCCAGACAACTGTTACCTTCACGTCATCGATATCTTCTTCCAAAGAGAGCCGGGTCCTTACGTCGTCGATCAACATATCCATTGCCGGACAACCCATAGCGGTGAATGTCATGTCCACAGTGGCCGTTCGGTCACGTACCGATAGCGCGACGATCAAACCCAGATCCACCACGTTCAGGGGAAGTTCGGGATCCTCCACATCGCGCAGAGCATTCATAAGTCGTTGCTCGAGAGCGGAGATCATCACGCCGCAGCGATCAGCCGTTCCAGGCCACGCTTACCCCGTTGAATTGTCTCAACATATTGCTCGTTCATTGGTCCCCTGCCTCTCCAGCGCAGCAGAACGTCGTCCCACGAGATCGCGCCTTCGTCGAGGAGCCACCGTTTGTTTTCGGCGTCAAAATTGGCTGGAAAGGGACACTCGAGTACATAGCGTCCACACGACTCGTCCCAGCGGGCAGGCACGTTTAGCCCGTTTCCTTTCACCAACGGAACGGCTGTTTCCATCCAGATCTGGCGTAACTCGTCATTGGACTTGCCCTTAAAGCCGAACTCCAGCTGTTCTCCATGCCGCTTCATGTCGTCCGGTAGTCCGAACCACTCTACGGTCAACAGGAACATCCAATCGATGGCACGTTGGAGCTCGTCTCGTCCTTCGGCGCTCTGGACAATTTTCTTCATCCAGTTCTCCCCGTGACGCAGGTGAAAGGTCTCCTCCTTGTCAACCTTTACCAGAGCACGCTTCCACGGACCGAATGTCGTGCTCCGGAAAACGTCTCCTAGAAGAGCGAATCCGGCACGATCATAAAAGGCATTTGCAACCACCAGCTCGACCCAGCTTTCCAGAGGAACATCGAAGGCGTAGGGATACTTAAATCGAAGCGGGTCCCGGTCGTAAATCAGCTCTTCAGAGTCAACTCCCAGGTCGCGCATTAATCGATATGCGATGTGCGCGTGCCCCAGCTCGTCCTGGATTATCGCCGTGGCGGATCCAAAAGCATTGAGCGTTGGTGCATGTCGCGCCGCGTTGAAATACGCAGGGGCGCTGATGAGCTCGGTGTCCGCTGAAACGGTGAGGATACGGATTAATCCCTCCCGGTAGGCCGGGCTCATTTGATCGACAGTCTCGATCATCTTGCCGCCGCGAATGCGGTTGAGCACATCCTCATTTTTCATCGCCGGTT
>DASVZE010000450.1:0-4456 GCA_036391775.1 Chloroflexota bacterium
CCCACGGTCTCTACCCTCTTGCCCAGAAGAGAAACCCACACGGCGCGCTGCCAGAGAGACTCGGTGTCCAGAGCAAAGATAGACCGGTGTGTCAGATTCCAGTGTAGATCCAGATTCAAGCCGTCCGCGCGCACAAAGTGCCTGGCTGCGCCATACGCTAGATATGCTTTCTGCTGCGGCCGGGACAACGGCAAGTCCGGCCTGAACGAGGATCCTTCAAGCACGTCCATAGCACGCAATGCGTCCGACTTATGAACCAGAACATCGACGTCCGTGAACTGACGAAGTCCAAGATCACCATACACGGCACCGGCGAGAACGGGCCCCTTGAACGGCATGGCTGGAATGCCCTGCGCGGCCAGAAGATCAAGGATCTGGAGCAGCTTAGCCGTCGTCAGTAGATTACCCCGACCCACATCCCGACACTCCTGCGCCAGCTGCTCCATGACCCCTTGCGGTGCCGCGCCAGGAGCGCAGATCTGCAAATTCCGAAAGAGCAATGGCATCACACCGTCACGCCGTGTCAGGTGCAGCACGGAATCCCAGTCGATTTCACACTGGGCCAGGTGAAGGATTCTCTCCGCCTGCTCGTCGGTGATCTGAGTGCGGGCACAAGCATACAGAAGCTGCGCTTCAGGTCGATGCTCAAATCCCTCGATAGACTGTGAGGCGTGCGGTATGAGTAAAGGTTTCACGCACGAACCTTACCACCGCACGCCTCTCCAGAGCGACTACAGCAAGCTGCTAGTCTCCGGTGCAGGTTCCACCGTCCGGACCGTACAGTGCTTCCCAATGATCTTCAGCCGCATCGTCCTGAAAGCTCTGGGCTGACGCTACACCGTTCTGCGTGACGGTGCAGGTATATGGCAGCCCTCCCGAGCCGCCGCTATGTTTCGCCTGGGCATTGCCCGTAAATACCATGCCGGCCCCACTGACGAGGACAAGCGCGGTAACCATGCGGAGACAGCCTTTCACGAGACCACGTTCCCTTTCCGTTTTCCATGCCAATATGCCCCTACCCCCCGCGGAGCACGATCGTCGAGGTAATAGCGCCGATCAGCTTGCTAAACTCTGTCTGGCCATCCACCTTTCTTTGTATCTGCACTAGCCATGTCTGGTTCTTGTTTGAGCAAGGCCGGCAGCGGATTCATGTACTGCGGGGCACTGCACAGTGTCGACCTTGCCATCTTTACCTGCCTGGACGGGCTCCACACTAAACATAACATTGCATTATCGCCAATATAGAATGCTGCATAATTCGTGCCATCTCTAACGCAAAATGCACGTTTGGCTATTAGAGCGGTGCGCCGAAAAGCGCACCGCGCGCTGCGGGCCAATGACGTGCAACAGATCTGCCGTGACCTGGAAAAGCGAGGCTTCGCGTTGCGCTCCTGCAACGCGCTCGACGTTTATGGCGGCAATGGGGAGTACACGCTCCAGTACTACGCCGCTAAGGTCGCAGGCCTGGAGATCTGGGAGATCGATCCCCGCCACGAGACATCTCTGAGGGCGCGATTCCCCGATGCGACTATTCGCATTGTCGACTCGCACCAGCAGATCACAGAGACTGAATCCACCTTCGATCTGATCTGGGCCGATAATCCGCCGGTCTCCTATGGGGACTATGTCGAGCACTTCGACATATTTCC
The DNA here is from genome assembly GCA_036391775.1 of Chloroflexota bacterium. Classification (GTDB taxonomy): domain Bacteria; phylum Chloroflexota; class UBA5177; order UBA5177; family UBA5177; genus DASVZE01. Next base: position 1,650 of record DASVZE010000450.1, read on the forward strand.
ACACGTCTTCCGTATCGCGCGTGATTCAGCGGTTCTGGTGCTGAATACCGTCCTCGCGCCACCCAGCGACATACGCACCTACTGGCCGACGATGTTCGATGAGTCACAGCTTGCTCGACGCCGCACCTTCTATCGCACCGATCATCCGGAACAGCTCTCGGTGGAGGAGGCGGTTGCCGCCTATCGGGAGATAGCGAGCGAGCACGGATTCGCAGTCGAGTGGTCCGTCTGCCGCTCGCGCGGCGTGACTCACTATCTGGGGCTGAAGCTCGCAAGGCTCAAGTAAGAGACTTCGTATCTACGCAAACAGCCCGCTGGCCGCCGACGAGACTCCCTACCTGCCACACCTATACAGTTCGTTGGGCACACCATAGCTGTCGATCAGCGAAGGCAGATTTCGAGCATGATCTGAGCTGCAATGCCGGCGGACCCACACGACCAGCCGCTGATCCGGTTCTTGAGAGACAGACGCGCTCACGGATGGCGAGGCGTGTTCCAGGAGGAAGTAGCGGATCCGCTTGTGCCGTACCATGGCGGACAGCTGCTGGGGGGACAGGATCGGATCCCGTCCCAGAAACCCTCCAAAGGCAAGCGCTGCCTGGCCGGAATCGACAATGATGGGCGCCACCGTGTCTGCATAAAGACCACCGACCAGAAACTGTGCCCCGCCGCGATTTCGTTGCAAGTATGCAATCAGCATCCAACTCGCCTGACCCGGTTGTCTGCTCGCGAGGGCGCTGATGCTCGTCTGGAACGCCGACGTGCGAGGGCCGGCGTACGGTAACACTGGGCTGCTGCCCTGCCAGGGACCGATGCCCGCCCACACACCGGGAGCAACGCACAGTCCAATGATGGCGAGGGCGCTGACGATCTGCGCCAATCGTCGCGTTGGATCTCCGTTCCTCATGTGGGAAAGGAATAGCGCACAGACAGAGAGGACGGCTGCCGCTCCGAGTGCCGGTAACAGACGCACGCTCCACGCATCATAGTCACGAAGGATGTACCACTGAAAAAGAGCGGTAGCCAGGACCGAAAGAGATAGGAGCCAGCGGACAGCAGATCGTCTCGTGCGCCACATGGTGACAACCCCTATTCCGGTTACGGCAGCAAGAGCAGGAGCAATGGTTGCCAGGTAATAGGGGTGAAAGTAGCCTGCAAGGCTGATGAAGGCCAGACCGGTAAGCAGCCACCCGCTCCACAGCAGGACCGCCTGGCGCCAGGCTTCTGTCCGCCGCTGTAGTACCAGTAGACCAACGACCGCACTTACCAACCCGAGAGGAAGCAGCCACCCAAGCTGGCTACGCAGCTCGTAGTCAAGAAGCCGAAGTGGTCCACGTGCCGGCGAAGCAGCTTGATTCCCACCACTTGCAACACCGCTAATTCGCTCCAAACCGTTGTACTGGAGCGCAAGCTGAAGCTCGCTATTGTGGGTGCTCGATCCGACATAGGGGCGCTGTGTGGCCGGTGTGCTGTCCACCGAGATTATCCAAACAAACGATGTCACGATAAGAACTAGACCGGCTACGCCCAACGTCAGGAGCCGGCGCCGCCACGACAAGCGGGACGACATCACGAAATACACTGTAAGGGCGGGCAGAACAAGAAATGCCTGTGCCATCTTCACGTTGAACGCCAGTCCGACGAGCGCCGCGGACAGGACGGCCCACCTCAGGCGGCCGCTCTCGACTAAATAGATCCCAGCCCACACGGCGCCGAGCGTCAAGAGTACGAGAATGCTGTCCGGTGTGTTGTTGCGATCCGTCGCCACGGTGACCGGCGTGACCGCCAGTACAAGGGCTGCTATCAGGCCGGCAGCGCCGCCAAAGCCCCGGGCAACGAGGACATATAGCACGACAACTGCTGCAATACCGGCAACCGCCTCCGGGAGAAGCAAGCTCAGAGGATGAAATCCGAGAAATTTGGCAGTTAACGCCTGGATCCAGAAGCCCAGCGGTGGCTTGTCGACCGAGACAAATCCGGCGGGATCAAAGGAAGAGAAGTACGCGTTGTGCCACCCGGTCAGCATGCTCCTGACGGTGGCGGCGTAGTACTGGTTTGGATATCCCTGTTCTCCCAGTCCGTAGAGTCGGAGGATCGCCGAGAGCAGGACAACTGCGGTCAGCGCAGCCTTCTCCTGAGCAGACTCTATCCGAGGTTTGAGGTGTGCGATCCGGCCAGGAGCGCGGTCGCATCGGACCCCATCTGGGCCGGCCACGGCCTGGCCTTGACTCATGCGGGAATAACAGGGTGCAGGTTCTGCGTCAGGAACATGGTGCGAAACCGGCCCGAGGTCTTCTCCATCAGCTCCTCCCACGTTCCTGATTCAAGAAGTCTCCCATGCTCCAGCAGATTCACGCTGTCGGCTCCCTGGACCGTGCCGAGCCGATGCGTAATAAGGAGGATAGTCAACCGGCCATGGAGCCGCTCGATTGCGTCCTGGATGCGCCGTTCATTTTCAACATCGATCGAGCTGGTCGCTTCGTCCAGTATCAAGAGCGAGGGCTTTCGCAGCAACGCCCGGGCGAGAGCAAGCCTCTGTCTCTCACCACCCGAAAGCTGCACGCCCCGCTCGCCCACGATCGTGTCGAGTCCGTGTGGAAGTGCCGCCACGAAGCTGTCCGCAGCCGCCATGCACAATGCGTCGTGTAAATCCGACTCACTGGCGCCGGGCCGAGCCCAGAGAAGGTTTCCTCGCACCGTGTCATGGAACAGGAAAGTCTCTTGTGCGACATAGCCAATGCGCGAGCGCCAGGCGCCTACCTGTTTCGGATCGAGCGGACTGTCATCCACCAGCACCTGACCCATAT
>DASVZE010000451.1:0-2681 GCA_036391775.1 Chloroflexota bacterium
CACCCGCCAGAGCGGAAGTCCATCGTCGCCCATCGCGCCCACGGCCATGGGCTCGGGACTCATCGTCGACAGCGAGGGCCACATAGTCACGAATAATCACGTGGTGCAAAATCAGACGAGCCTCCAAGTCATATTCTCGGACGGCAAGAAAGCGCCCGCCAGGCTCGTGGGAACCGACGCGGTCTCGGATCTTGCCGTCATCAAGGTTGACGCGGCGGTACCGGCCGTTGCGGTATTTGGCGACAGCGACAAACTCGAATTGGGCCAACCTGTTGTAGCTATCGGATCTGCTTTGGGCAACTTCAGGAATACTGTGACGGCCGGCGTCGTCAGCGGTCTCAACCGCAACCTGGACGACCCGAGCGCGCCCGCGCTCCGCAATTTGATCCAAACGGACGCCGCCATAAACCACGGGAACTCAGGCGGGCCCCTGATTGACCTAAATGGGCGGGTTGTCGGAATCAATGTCGCGGTGGTCAGGACGACAACGGGCACGCTTGGAGACGTCGCCGAGGGCCTTGGCTTCGCGATCCCGGCCAATAGCGTGCAGACAGTCAGCGCGCAGCTCATCAAATCGGGCGTCGTGAGCCGGCCCTTCGTGGGCATATCCTACCAGCTGATCACACCGCAGATCGCCGCCTACTATGATCTGCCCCGCAACGACGGTATCCTCGTGACGGACGTGCAAGCGGGCAGCCCAGCCGCGAAAGCCGGCCTGACCGCGAACAGCATTATCACAAAGTTCGACGGGGTCACACTCAACAGTGACACCTCAATGCTCGAACTGCTAATGAAGCACAAGATCGGTGACAACGTGTCTCTGACTTACCTCCCAAGCGGCGCGAGTGCTGAGAAGACAGTGATGGTGGTCCTTGCCGAACGACCGAACGGCCAATAGGCGCTGTCGTCCAATAATAATCCTGACAATTCCCTCCTCCCTCCTCGATCAAGAAGCCCTGCCGGAAAGCAGGGCTTCTTGGTGCTATGGTTCCTGGTTGGAGGTCCCGGCGACTGGGCGCTACGGTGTCTTGTTGCCGTAAATCACGCGATTCTGCTCGTGCTCCTGGAGCGTTGTCGCGAACGCGTGTCGCCCACTCCCGTCATTCTTCGCGACGAAGTATAGGTAATTTGTCTGGGCGGGGGAGACGGCGGCCTGAATAGCATCCAGGCCCGGGTTACAAATGGGGCCGGGGGGAAGACCCTGCACCTTGTAAGTGTTGTACGGATTGTTCACGGTGTTCGGATCCAGGTTGAGTTGGGGCCACCAGTCGCCGGGCTTGCCGAGTGCAAACTGCGTTGTCGGGTCGGCGCCCAGGAGCATTCCCTGGTCGAGCCGGTTCCAAAAGACGGCCGCAATCAGCGGGAGCTCGTCCTTCACGACGCCTTCACGCTGCGTGATTGACGCAACTGTCAAGACCTGGTAGACACTGCGGTGCTTCGCCGCCGCGGCGCTTACCATGTCGGGAGTAAACTTCTCGCCCATCGTCTTGAGCATGATCGCGATTGCCGCCTCGGAGTTGTCCGCGCCGCCCTGCTTAATGTCGTAGGTGTCCGGGAAGAGGAAACCCTCGAGCCCTTTGTCAGCCGGCTTCCCCGACGCGGCGACAAAGGGATCCTGGAACTGGGCAGCGCCCTGCGCCGTGTTCGCGAGCTGGATGAAATGAGTCGCGCTGACTATGCCTGCCGCCTGAAGCTTGTCCGCTTCCTCTTCGATACGAGTGCCCTCTATTACGGTGAAGCGGACCCCGATCTCGGCGGGAGGCGTCGAAAGCAGAGTGATGATCTGGTCCATCCCGGTGCCGGGTGTCACCTGGAAGCGTCCTGCTTTGAAGCTGCTCTCGTTGCCTGTTAGCTTGAGCCGGAGCCTGAAGAGGAGCGCGGAATCGATCAACCCGGCACTTTGCAGGTGGTCAGCGACTGTGCCGACCGACTCGCCGGGCAGAATGGTGAAGATCACCGGTTGGCGGGCGGTGGCGGCGGGTTCGGGCGGCTTGATCAGGCCTGCAACCCTTGTGAAGACGAAGACTGCTACGATGGCGACCGCGACTACCATTACCAGCGCGAGAAGTAGTTTGAAGATACTACCTACGAATGACACGTTTCGAACTCCTGACTTGACCCGGGTCCATTTTAGCAGAGGCACCCGCGGCCCGCAATATGAGACTGCATTGTTATAATTGTAGCATGCGACAGAGTGCCGGATACCTAGTATCAATATTCGGACCCACAGCCAGCGGCAAGAGCACGCTCGCTCTCAGGCTATGTGAGACGCTCCCGGGAGAGATCATCACTGCCGACTCGCGCCAGGTGTTTCGATACATGGATATCGGCACTGACAAGCCTTCGGCGGCCGAAAGAAGCCGCGTGCCTCACCATATGATCGACCTCGTCGACCCTGACGAGCCATTCACGCTGGCGGACTATCAGGACGGCGCCCACAGGGTAATCGATGAGGTGCTGCAGCGCGGCAAGATCCCCGTCCTGGCCGGTGGGACGCCTCTTTACGTCTTCGCCGTACTGGACGGGTGGACCATACCGAGAGTGGAGCCAAGGCCGGATCTCCGCGCAGCCCTGGAGCACGAAGCGATGACGTCCGGAATCGAGGCTCTGCACGCGCGCCTGCGGGTCCTTGATCCGAAAGCCGCCGACGGCATCTTGCCTTCGAACGGGCGCAGGATAAT
>DASVZE010000452.1:0-2498 GCA_036391775.1 Chloroflexota bacterium
GCTGTTCAATCTCTCGATGCTGCTCAATGGTGGGCGGATGTCTGAGTCAGAGGCCCGGGTCCGTGAGGTGCTGCCTCTCGTCACACGGATGGGAGATCGGCAGCAAACTATCCTCGCCGTCGCTCTCCTTGCACAGATAGCGGCCGGCACGGGACGACCGAAGCGTGCCGGCCGCCTCTGGGGTGCAATTGAGGTGGAGGAGGCGCGAGCACCGGTCGGACAGTGGGAGACCCAACGTGATCGGTTCGCACAGGTCATCCTGGCCCATACCGGGCCCGAATTCGAGTTTGGTCGCGCAGAGGGCCGGCACCTCTCGCTCGATGAAGCGGTGGACTGTGCACTCGAGAAAGTCAGGTAGGCCCTCAGTGCGCCTGTTGCACTGCTCGCCAAAGTGAGATCCCGTTACGTCGAGCAGCCGTTTCCCGGCGGACAGGGCTACCGGGGGTAGCGACACAGGGAGCTTTTCCGAGGGATGAATACCGCCGCCGAGGTGGTGGCGCAGATGCTGTGCGAGCAGTAGATCTCTCTCTGCTTAGACACCCGACTCCTCGCGGAGCTACCGCTTGGGTGGGAGTGATCGAGCGAACGCCGTGCCCAGCTCCACCCATGTGGTGAGATCTTGGTCACTGCGCAAATCCTGCGTGTCGACGCGCAGCCACCCTGGCATTTTTCGGCCACGCATCTCGACCACTTGAGCACTCGTGTTTGCGATGAGATTCTCGGACTCGGACGGATCGACCCGCACCATGGCGCCACCCTGGCCGCTCGCGGCGATCGCCATGTTGCCGCAGATAAGGAACGCGAGACCGCCGAACATCTTCATTTCGCTAAGTCCCGGCTCGTTCGCAACGAGCCGACGGATACGTTCAGCGAGCTCCTGGTCATACGCCATGTCTACTCCTTCAGCTGATCTCTGGCAGCGTCAGGCGCTTGAAGACCTCATGCAAACTTACCATGCCCGCGACGGATAGCGAGATGATGAGCAGACGCCCTCAGTATCAAGAGGCAACGGGAGGGTGCGGGATCACCTTGTTTGCCAGGTAGCCCGCATTGCTGATTCCAAGAAGCGCGACCATGGCTTGGTTAACCACGGGAAAGCTCTTGATCGGGCCGGTTGCGGTGAAGAGTGCGCCGAGAGCAACGGCGTAGGCGACGACGAGGACGAGCGTGAAATAGAACATCTGGATCTTTGCCAGATCCAGATGCGCTCCATTGCCGATCTGGTCACCCGTAAAGATATCTCCCCAGCTGGCGAGCTGCGGAGCGATCTTCATCACCACCTGGCCCACTGCCTTCTGTTGATCAGGATTCAGTCCCTGGGCTCGTATGAACGCGTCCTCGGACTGCTCTCCCGCAGCTCCGCCGGGTGGGGTCTGCAGTGGCTGGAGCTTCTGGACATTGAGGATGAGTGGAGTTGCAATGAGTGCCGTCGTGGTGATGCCAAGGAGCGCCCAAACTTCCACCGGAATGGCGATTGACAGCGGATCTGTCTGCTTGGTATGGACGTTGTCGAGTGCGGCCGTGAGGAAGGCGGAGAGGACCACGATAGTCCACAAAGACATCTGTAGTCGCGAGAGACTCATCGTGTTCTGTTCGTCGATGAGAGCGCCGCGCCAGAGTCCGGTGATTCCATGTCCGGTGACGACGATAAAAAGCAGAAGAAGTGCCATGATCACGATCCAGGCCCAAACCCGGTAAGAGGATGGGGTCAGGATGCCCGTCAACACCACAGCTGCGGCGATACCCACAATCACGACCGTATGCCAGATTGTCCATAGGAGCTTGTGTGGAGCTACCACGGGTGTAACGGGTGTTGCAGCAGGTGTAACAGGCGAAGCCATTCAGTCCTCCCTCAACCTCAGCTGGATACTTTGGTGACGCCTGCCGCAGTGAGGACCGCCCAGGCGATCTCCGGATGGAATATGTCGCCGTGGGCGCCGGAAGGCGGTCCACCCTGAACGATGATGTTGTTCCCGTTGAGGTTGCACGCCCCCGTGCCAAAAGCATATTTCTGACCAACGGTGGCAATGGGAACGTCCGTGGCGTGCACCGCCTGGGCTCCGTCATGTCCCATCGCTCCCCACTCATACAGCTGATCCTGAAGGGCTGACGCGTTGTCGCCCGAGGCAAGGGAGGCCATGGGATACAGCCAGCCGACGGCCATGTCATGGACCGAATAGGTGGCCACCAGAGGTCCATCGATCCGCTGAAGAGCCCCGGCCAGTGCTCCTTGCTGACCCGGGTGCATGGGGAGAGAATCTGTAAAGGCGAAATGCGAAAACGCGCCTTGGAGCAGCGAAACCGACTTCAGTGTCGAGGCCGGCTTGAGCGCATCGGCCGGTAGCCCTTTGATGGCAAACGAGACCAGGCGGGCGCCGAAACTGTGTCCCATCAGGTGCACGCGCAGCGACGATTGAGTGGCTGCAAGCTTGCCGATTAGCGGCCCCAGTCCGTTCTGACCGACGGTTCCTGCCCGCTTCTTCATCTGCCAGTATGTG
>DASVZE010000453.1:0-6342 GCA_036391775.1 Chloroflexota bacterium
GGCCCGCGCCGATCACGTCATCGTCATGTGTGATGGTGAGGTTGCCGCGCAAGGCGCTCTAACCGAGCTCCTGGCGACATCAGACGAGATGCGGCGTCTCTGGGCCGCCGAGGAGCACGCAGAAGAGGACGCGCGTCTTGCACCGCAGCGTACGGCTCTTCCATGAGTGACGGCTTACCGGCGGTCAGTCGGCGTTCTCGCGCCGGCGCTCAGCAGCATGAGCTGCGCTTGTGGTCACGACATTGATAACTGAACGAAGATAGTGGAAGGAGCCACCATCCGAGTAACCTTTTCATGTCGAAGAGCCACGTAGTTGCAATAACTGGCGCCACCGGCGAAATCGGCCGTAGAGTCGCCAGGAATCTCGCCGAACGGGGCATCGCGCAGCGCTTGATCGTGCGAGATCAAGAGCGCGCACCGCATCTCCCAAACAGCGAGATTGCGGTTGCCTCCTCCTATAGCGACAAGACATCTATGCGCAGGGCCTTGACCGGTACGCACACTCTGTTTCTGGTATCGGGTCGGGAGTCGGCCGACCGCGTGCAACACCACGTCGACGCTATCGATACGGCCGTCGCCGCGGGTGTGCAGCGCATCGTCTATCTGTCGTTTATCGGTGCGGCATCCAACGCGACCTTCACCCTGGCACGTCAGCACTACCTGACCGAACAGCATATTCGGTCTTCCGGGGTCCGATTCACCTTTTTGCGCCCGGCGCTCTATCTGGATTCCATCCCGAGGTACGTGGGGGAAGACGGGGCACTGCGTGGGCCGGCGGACGGCGGTAGCGGAGCCTTTATCGCGCGTGACGACATTGCCGGTGTGGCAAGCGTTGTTCTTCCAAGCGAGGATCACGACGGTGAGACCTACAATCTCACCGGTCGTGAAGAACTCACGCTGACTCAGTGTGCCGAGCAGTTGTCTCGCGTCGTTGGGCGCACCATCATTTTCCAGGATGAAACGCTGGAAGAGGCATGGCGATCACGCTCTGGATACGGGGCTCCTCACTTCGAAAAAGAGGGGTGGATTACGAGCTATCTCGCCATCGCAGCCGGAGAAATGGGTCCCGCGAGCGACATCGTGTACCGGCTGACAGGACAAGACGCGCTAACGCTGGAGGAATACCTCCGACTCTATCCCGATAGTTACCGCCGCCTGCTACCCCAAGGTTAGTTCCACATCTACCTGATACTATCCGGAAGTCTGTTCCCGGCTGCTCCAGGCAGCGCCCGTTGGAAACTCGTAGGTATCGAGCGACTCGGGCCACATGGTGATGCTGTAGCCCGGAACGATGGGCGGCATATTGTGGCCACTTCGTATGACCGGAGGAGTTACGAAGTGCTCATGAAGACCTTCGACGTATTCGAGGACGCGGTCCTGAAGCGAGCCGCTGACGGCGATGTAATCGAGAATCGAGAGGTGCTGCACATACTCGTTGAGGCCAACGCCGCCGGCATGGGGGCACACCGGGACGCCAAACTTGGCCGCGAGCAGCAAGACGGCGAGAACCTCGTTGACTCCACCTAGCCGGCAGCTGTCCAGCTGGCACACCCCGATTGCTTCGGCCTCGAAGAGCTGCTTGAAGACGACCCGATTCTGTATGTGCTCGCCGGTAGCAACACGAATAGGGGCAATCGCGCGCGCTATTTTTGCATGGCCCAGAACGTCGTCCGGGCTGGTCGGTTCCTCGATCCACCAGGGATCGAATCGGGCTAGCTTTTTGATGTAGTCGATTGCCTCATCGACGTCCCACACCTGATTGGCGTCCATCATAAGCTTGCGCTGAGTGCCAATCTCCTCGCGAATAATGCCGGCACGGCGCTCGTCATCCGTCGGGTTCCCACCAACTTTCAATTTGAAGTGCTGCCAGCCGTCTTCCACCAGACGCCGGCAGAGACCACGCAACTTATCGTCGGAGTATCCTAACCAGCCGGCAGATGTGGTGTATGCGGGATAGCCATGCTCGTGCATTTCGGCTTCGCGCTCTGCCTTGGTCGAGTCATTCCTCTGCAGAATCTCCAGCGCCTCGTCCGGAGTGAGCACGTCCGTAATGTAGCGGAAGTCGATGCAAGAGACGAGCTGCTGCGGGGACATGTCGACCAGAAGCTTCCAAAGTGGCTTGCCCTCCGATTTCGCGTAAAGGTCCCACACAGCGTTCACCAGTGCGGCTGTAGCAAGGTGGATCACACCCTTCTCTGGACCGACCCAGCGCAGCTGGCTATCTCCAGTGATCATCCGCCAGAAGGCGGCCATATCGGCAGTGAAAGATTCGAGGCTCTTACCAACCACCAGTGGTTTGAGCGCCTCGATGGCTGCCACGCACAGTTCATTACCTCGTCCGATAGTAAATGTCAAGCCGTGACCCTCGACCCCCGGGCTATCTGTGGTTAGGGTGACGTATGCGGCCGAGTAGTCAGGGGCCGGGTTCATGGCATCGGAGCCAAGCAAGCTCACCGATGTCGGGAAGCGGATGTCGCGCGGCGTAACCCGGGTTATGGTGATAGGTTTACGCATGCAGCATCACTCGGTGCTACGGCCTGGCAGCCCGGTCCGTTTTCGCGCAGTCCAGCTTGTAGAAAGCGATGGCGTTTCCCCCGAGTATCTTCAACCTTGCATCGTAGGGAAGCTTTACAAGGGCGGAGCTATACGCCGCGAAGACCTGGTCGTACGACGCAGCCAGCAGACAGACGGGCCAATCTGAGCCGAACATAAGCCGGTCTGAACCAAACCAGCCCACGACGCGATCGATATACGGGGCGAGATCGGCACGTTTCCATGTCGACCAGTCGGCTTCGGTCACCATGCCGGACAGTTTGCAGGACACATTCTGCAATTCGCTTATGGCCGCCATGCCGGTTTCCCATCCGTTCATCCCACCCCTGCTGATAGGGGGCTTGGCAAGATGATCGATGACAAAGCGCATCTCCGGAAACATGCACGCGACCTCATGTGCTGCGGGCACCTCGCGCGGCCTCACCAGGAAGTCGTACGCGAGCCCCAACTCTCCTACCGCGCGCAAACCTTGCAAGACATCATCCCGGAGCAACCAACGGGGATCTTGCTCGTCATGTACCTGGTGCCGGATCCCCTTGAGATACGAGCCACCCATACCCGCTTGCAGCTCGCGCAGGGTGATGTCTACGCGCGGATCCGTCAGATCGGCCCAGCCGACGACTCCGGCAATAAAGTCAGTGCGTGCCGCCAACTCGAGGAAGTCTCGCGTCTCCGCCAGATTGGAGCGAGTCTGAACAAGGACGGTGCAATCGACACCGCATTCCGCCAGCAGGGGATGTAACTCCTCGGGGCCGAATGTCCGCCGAATTATCGTCAGGCTGTCCGTCATCCACGGGTAACTCTCTTGCGACGGCTCCCACCAGAAGTGGTGATGAGCATCGACAATCGGTGCGTCGGCGACGGACACGAAATCAGTCAGTGTGGAATACCTCCTTCAGGGTGAGCCACCACTCACTCGACGATCGCTCGGGCAAGGGCACCTGCATGGGATCCGTCTGTGTCCACCATTCCCTGGTTTTCGGATCTTCGGCCATCTTTGCCATATCGGCAGCGAAATCGTCGCCCATGTACTCGAAATACGCGAAGAGTGTCGTGTTGTGACGGAAGATGGAATAGTTGCGGATGTTGCAGGCGCGGATAGTAGCCAGCACCTCGGGCCATGCCTGCGCATGAATGCGCTCATACGCGTCGATGCACTCGGGCTTCACACCGATAATCTGACCGTATCTTTGGGTCATGCTTCGGCACCAAGCCCTAGTCCGCAGCGCTTCCGATCCTTCGCACGCAAGTCCGTGAATCACCTCTCGATCGCCCAAATTGACAGTCACGGTCTCAGACACTACAATCACTATCACAGCTTGAATATTGAATACAATATTCAGTAGTAGGGAATTGCGGAATCGTATGAGGGAGCTTGGTGATGCGACCCCGTCATCCGAAGTCCTGAATGAACTGTTCGACGCCATATTCGATCTCCTACGGCCGGAGGGCCCGACAGGTATTCCGACCGCCGTCGATCATGCATATGACATGATCTGGCGGCAGCTCATCAAAGGAGAGAGAGAAGCAGGCGAGCGGCTGACCGATACGGAGCTGGCAACCCAGCTGGGGATCAGCCGAACTCCAGTGCGGCAGGCCCTGCACCGACTTGCTCAGGAGGAGCTGGTGCGCCTCGACGCTCGCCGTGGCTTCTCGGTGAGAGTATTCACTGCGCAGGATGTGAACGAGATTTACGAGGTGCGAGGCGCGCTCGAGGTGCTCGCTTTGAAATTGGCCGCGCCGCAGCTTACTGTCGACGATCTCCAGGATCAATTGGAGCGGCTCTACGAGGTGCGCGACGCGCTGCGAACAAAACCGGATCTAAGCGCCCACGTCCTACATTTGCAGGCAGACCTCGCCTTCCACAACCTGATCATCCGCTCTGCCGGCAATGGGCGCCTACTGCGGATGCTGGCTTCCCTTCGCAGCCAGCAAGCTCTCTTTCAGTACTGGGACATTTCATTCCCGCAGGCCAACAAAACGGCAGGGGAGGAACATGAGCGTATATTGCTCGCTCTCATCGCCGGCAATAAGGATCACGCTGCCGCTCACCTGGCCCAGCACATCACAAATGCTAAGAATCGCGTCTTGACCGACCTCTTCGGTGTCGACGGTCCGACGCGCTCCGGCGATATCGAGCACAGTTCAGATGGGCGCAACAGCCCAGGAGATACCCGGGCACCACAAAGTAACAGAGAGGAGACGGAAAGCGTTGAGATAAAGACATGAGCTTTGGACGCAAGCGCCTGGAGGTGACATATTGCCGTCCGGGGTTAGAGCGCATTGTCGATTAGGCATAAGAGGAGGTAGGAGTAATGGCACGTCCCGTTCGAACGATCCTGGTGGTCCTCGTGATCCTGGTGACCGTTCTCGCATCGTCGTTCGCGATCTCTTCCGGAACGCGGTCGGCTTCGGCCCAAAAGGTCACGTATCTGCCCACCGGCGGCACGATACACCAGCTCAAAATGGAAGTCATCGTCAAGACGTCGAACTCGCCGTATTGGCAACTTGTTTTCGGAGCCGCTCGCCACGCCGCCACGCAGTTCGGGGTTCGGAGCCTCGGTTTTGTCGGCGGACCCTCCGAAGCCGACATTAACGCCGAGATCACGCTGATCGAGGATGCTATAGCAAAGCATCCCAACTTCCTGGTCATCGCGCCCACCTCGGCGACTGCCCTCAATCCAGCCATCACGAAGGCATTCAACGCCGGCATCAAAGTGATTCTCATAGACTCGTCAGCCACGACAAACAATTACGATGCCTTCCTGGCGACAAATAACGTCGCCGGTGGATGCCTGGCAGCTCAGACGCTGGCCCGAGCGATAAAGAGGAAGACGGGAGCAGCCAGGGGACAGGTCGCATATGCGACATTCGTTTCTGGTGCGGGTTCACTGAGTCAGCGTGACCAGGGTTTCCGGCAGTGTCTCCGGAACTATCCGGGCCTACACATCGTTGCGCACAAGGACGCAGGTGGTGATCCCAACGTGGGAGGCAAGCCGCTGAGTATCGCCGCAGACACTCTGACCGCCTTCCCCAAGCTGGTCGGCTACTGGGGCGATAATCTCAATACGCTGCAGGGCGCCGAGAAAGCCTTCCAGGAGCGCGGTGTGAACATGAGCAAGGTCTCTCTGGTCGGCTACGACAACACAGCTCAGGAGGTCACGGCTCTCAAGAATCACAAGCTGGACGGTACGATCCTCCAGGATCCCTATCAGATGGGATATGGAGGTGTGGCATACGGAATCATGGCTGCGGCCGGTCTCAATGTGCCGAAATTCCTGAACACTGGCGTGCACGCCGCCACGCCCGCAAACGTCAATACGCAAATCATTCAGGGCTTGCTTGACCCGCTGCACAAGCGGGGCATAGGATTCTAGTAAGCGCACACGGCGCGGTGTCGGGTGAGGGCTGGTTCGATGAGCCAGCCCCATCCGGCACTCTGCCATGCACCAACACGGAGGGTTCTCGCCGTGGCTAACCCACAACCGGAGCCATCCGCCCTCGCCGAAACGCCCGCCATACAAGCCGCGCCCTCATCTCGCGGCGTCATCGGCTATATCGCTGAGCGCTGGGATGTTGTCCTGCGGCTTGGACTTCTTGGCATCATTATCGTCCTGGCCATTTTCTTCTCCGTGCGCACGGCTCCATCCGCCCTTCAGCTTGGCTCCTCAACCTTTTTGAGCGTCGACAACTTACAAAACATCGGCCGGCAGACTGCGGTCGTCGGCGTCATTGCTATCGGCGAAACATTTGTCATAGTCACTGCGGGCATCGACCTATCGGTTGGAT
>DASVZE010000454.1:0-5596 GCA_036391775.1 Chloroflexota bacterium
TCCATATACCGCCGAGAGGGATCGGTATGGAAACGAGCATCACCTTCCTCATGACGGCCCTCGACGTGCGCTGCTACCCGGAGCCGTTCACCGTCCTCCGGCTGCGCGAGAACCATTTCGGCGACGTAACGTGGAAGATTCGCTGGATCTGCCAGAAACATAAAGGCTCTCTCGGGATCGACATTCACCGTCGTGCTGCGCTGAAAATCTGGCATCCGCATCCCCTTTCATCCGGCGAGTGAACAAACTGTCCATATTATAGGTACGGTCGAGAGCGAGCCTAGGTTACCAATTGAGACACTGATCGGCACCCGGAGACCATAGCCTGAACTATTTAGGGGATCAGATTCCCGCACTACCGTGAACACATATTTTCTACCCGATCTGGTGCCGCACAGCGGCATGGACGACTGCATAAATAATTCTGGCCAGACGGCAGCGCATCATGAATTGACGTTTTTTGCCGTGAAGTGATAGACTTTGGTGCTAGTAACGGTCCGGTACGCTCTGGGCATTCGATGATATTCGATCGTCTTCCAGTTCTGTTCTGACCTTGTCTAAGCTCATAAACAGAAGGTTGGAAGACTTGAATTACACCGATCGAACCCTTACCTGTGTCCAGTGTGGCCAGGATTTTACGTTCAGCGCAGACGACCAGCAGTTCCACGCAGGTCGCGGCTACCAGGATCCTAAGCGCTGCCCGACGTGTCGCTCCGAGCGCCGCAATCAGAGCGGCGGGGGCTACAACTCGTCGTACGGATCGTCATCCGGCGGCTACGACCGGCCTCAGCGCCAGATGCACTCGGCCACGTGCGCATCGTGCGGAAACGAGGCCCTCGTTCCGTTCGTGCCACGTGGTGACAAGCCCGTCTATTGCTCAAACTGTTATCAGCCGGCGCCTCGCGCCTCCAGCTGGTAAGCGAGACTCGCTCGCAACGAACAGCCTCCTCTCGGGGAGGCTGTTTTTCATTTCCGACAAGCGCAATCGATGGCCAGCGCGAAACGCGCCGGTTGCTTTAAGTGGAACGAACCGCTTTAGACAGCACAGCCGCGGCCCATCCAGCCAATTTGAACCGGCTTGCCTTCTTCCACTAGGACAGGTACGGTGCAGGTTCCACCACATAGGTGGCGAAGGCGGACACGGGCGTCCGGGTCCTGCTCGATGTCATACTCGACGAACTCGACGCCGCGCCACTCCAGATCCTCTCGAGCTGCGGCACTGAACTCGCAACCGGGCGCTGTATACAGCTCTATCGCCTTGCTCATACCCTCTCTCCCCAGAGACCACGACTCATCGAGCACTTCGCCTTTCGTCGTCGCGTCAATCTCCCGCATGATATATCTTGTTCTATACGCATGTGGGTACCACCCTTCCGCTTACTGCCCGCATGGTCCGGCATGATCGGAGCCGGAAGACATGACTGCGCCATTCTCCGCCCTATCTATTGACCTCCATCAGGGCTGGACATGACCCGGGTCGCGTCCCGGGAGCGCCGGGAGTTGGTGGTGAGCGGCATCGTTCAGGGAGTCGGGTTCCGACCGTTCATCTACTCTCTGGCGCGACGTTTTGAGCTCACGGGACTCGTGCGAAACGATGCCGACGGAGTCTACATCGAAGTGGAAGGGTTACCCGAAGCTCTCGATGCCTTCTACCGGGCGATTTCGGACGAAAGTCCGGCGCTGGCCGTCATCGAACGGATGATGTGGCGCCCTCGCACGGTGCGAGGCGAGACCGAGTTTCGAATCGACACCAGCCGGAAAGGTGCCGGCGCCAGCACATTGGTCTCGCCCGACGTCGCAACCTGTGGCGACTGTCTCGCAGAGCTTTTCAATCCGGAAGATCGGCGATTCCGTTACCCATTCATCAACTGCACCAACTGCGGACCGCGTTTTACCATTACGCAATCTGTTCCCTATGACCGCCGCACGACCACTATGAATCGATTTCCCATGTGCGTGGATTGCCGGCAAGAGTACGACGATCCCAGCGACCGCCGCTTCCATGCTCAACCGAACGCCTGCGCGGTTTGCGGTCCGCGCGTCCGCTTACTGGATCGGTTCGGACACGAGGTGCCTGCAGCGGCGGGTGATCCCATCCACGTAACGGCAAGCTTGCTGCGGGAAGGACGAATCGTTGCGGTCAAGGGTCTGGGCGGCTATCACCTTGCCTGCAACCCGTTCGACAGCACAGCGGTCGGAGACCTACGCAGCCGGAAGGTTCGACAGGATAAGCCGTTCGCGCTGATGGCACGCGATTTGAATGAGGTCGAGACGCTGTGCGCGGTAGAGCCGGAAGAAGCCTTGATTCTCGAATCTGCCCAGCGTCCTATTGTCCTTCTTACATCACTTGCTACATCAGGTGTATCGGGTGAGGTAGCGCCGCGTCAAAAAAGGTTGGGCGTCATGCTGGCATACACGCCGCTTCATTATGTCCTGCTACACGACGCGGGGATACCACTGATCATGACGAGTGGAAACCGCTGCGATGAGCCGATCGCTTACCACGACCAGGAAGCTCTTGAGCGGCTACATACCATCGCAGATTACTTCCTTGTCCACGATAGGCCAATACACATGCGCTGCGACGACAGCGTGACATGCGCCGTCCAGGGAAACCAATATCCACTACGGCGCTCTCGGGGCATGGCTCCTGCTCCCATTGGTCTTGCGCAGGATATCCCTTCTCCCGTCCTTGCATGCGGTGGCGAGCTCAAGAACACGTTCTGCCTCGCAAAAGGACGTCACGCTCTTCTCAGCCACCATGTAGGCGACCTGGAGAATTACGAGACTCTGCGGTCGTTCCGCGAAGGAATCGACCACTTTTGCGCGCTATTTGGTGTGCATCCGGAGCTTGTGGCGTACGATCTGCATCCGGAGTATCTCTCGACCAAATTCGCTCGAGACCTGGAAGATACAGGCATGCCGGCCGTGGGTATCCAGCACCATGAGGCTCATATCGCGAGCTGCCTGGCTGATAATCAGCGGCCGAAGGAAGAGCGCGCTATCGGCGTCGCCTTCGACGGTACGGGGTATGGCACCGATGGAACGATCTGGGGCGGCGAGTTCTTTGAAGGTAGCGTGCGGGACGGCTTCACCCGGCGAGCGCATCTAGACACAGTGCCACTTCCCGGCGGTGAAGCGGCCATTCGGGAGCCGTGGCGCATGGCGCTTGCGTACCTTCTCCGGCTCTACAAACCCGATGAAATTCTGGACCTTCCGCTGCCAATTGTTCAGGCGGCGGGAGACCGAAATGTGCGGCTCATCGCCCAACTGATCAACGGCGGTGTGAACGCGCCCCTGACGTCCAGCTGCGGGAGGTTATTTGACGCGGTCGCCGCGCTGGCCGGCGTACCGGCGCTGCTTCGCGCGACGTATGAAGGACAGGCGGCGATCGAACTGGAACTGGCAAGCAAAGGGACGGCAAGAGACGGCTATGGATTCCAGCTTTCGACAGACGGCCAGAGCTGCGTGGTAGAAACCCGAGAGATAATCAGAGGAGTGGTCACGGATATGCTCTCGGGGTCATCCGCCTCCCGGATCTCTGAACGCTTCCATCGCACGATGGCAGACATCGTCTGTGCCGTCTGTCTTCGGATACGTCAGGAAGGTGGCCCGCGGGCCGTCGCTCTTTCGGGTGGAACCTGGCAGAATATGGTCCTGCTGCAGCAGACGATGGCACGTCTGGATGTGGAGGGATTCGCGGTCTACATTCATCGACGGGTGCCGACCAACGACGGTGGCCTGTCTCTTGGTCAGGCCGTTCTGGCCGATTGTGTGGCGCGGACAAGGAACGGAGAGGAGGTCCAGACACTATGTGTCTAGCAATTCCCGGCCAGGTGGTCGAAATCATTGACGCAGAGCGTCAACTGGCAAAGGCAGACGTCAGTGGCGTACGGAGAGTGATTAATATCGGTTTGGTCGACGACGAAGGTGTCGAGGTCGGGGACTGGGTGCTCATCCATGTTGGATTCGCCATGTCACGCATCAACGAGGAAGAGGCGCAGTCGACCTTGCACGTGCTGGAGCAGATTGGTGATGCCTACCAGCAGGAGCTTGCCGAGCTGGCAGGCTCACAAATCGAGTGAGCCATGACGGGTTCGGAGTCGATTTTCGCGGGTGCGTGCACTCTCGAACACGATGGTTGTGTTGTGTGCTCGGATTCCGGCATTCCGGTCCGCGTGGTGTCCCTCGAAGGAGATGACGCCGTGTGTGTTGACGCGGCCGGCATGAGAGCCACTATTGCGGTGGAATATGTGGCGCCCATTGCAGTAGGCGATGTTCTTCTGACACACGGTGGCATAGCAATTGGAAAGGTGGCCGAAGCAGTCGAGGAGAAGGCGCATGAAGTATGTCAATGAGTTCCGCAACGCCAAGATTGCTCAGGCAGTAGCCGCGGAGATTGCCTCTCTAGCGGATCCTAACCGCCATTACAAGATCATGGAGGTGTGTGGCGGCCACACCCACACAATTTATCGGCACGGCATCAAAGATCTCCTGCCCGAGCAGGTCGAGCTTGTGCACGGGCCCGGCTGTCCGGTTTGTGTCCTGCCCATGGGGCGTGTCGACGACGGCATCGCGGTGGCCGAGCGACCGGATGTTATCTTTACCTGTTTCGGCGACATGATGCGAGTGCCCGGGTCGCGCGGCAACCTACTGGAGATCAAAGCACAGGGAGCCGACATTCGGATGGTGTACTCACCGCTGGATGCGCTACGCATTGCGCGAGAGAATCCGGAGAGAGAAGTTGTCTTTTTCGCCATCGGATTCGAGACCACCGCGCCCTCAACTGCCCTCACCTTGCAGAGAGCCAAACGCGAGAAAATCAATAACTTTTCCGTGTTCTGCAATCACGTCACGATCGTTCCTCCAGTTCGCGCGTTGCTGGATTCGCCGGACCTGAGATTGGATGCATTTATTGGACCCGGCCATGTCTCGACTGTCATTGGATGCCGGCCGTACGAGTTCATGCCAAAGGACTACGGCAAGCCTGTCGTGGTGGCGGGTTTCGAGCCACTCGACCTCCTGCAATCGATCATGATGCTGATGCAGCAGCTGTCCGACGGGCGCTGTGAGGTCGAGAACCAGTACAGACGCATCGTTCCCTGGGAGGGCAACCTGCAGGCTCTGAAAAGCATGGCGGAGGTATTCGAACTACGGCCATTCTTTGAATGGCGCGGACTGGGATTCATCGCCCAATCAGCCCTCAAGCTTTCAGCCGGCTTTGCCGACTTTGATGCCGAGCTGCGCTATTCCGTGCCGGGAGTGCGCGTCGCGGATCCGAAGGCCTGTCAGTGCGGCGAGGTGTTGAAGGGTGTGCTCAAGCCGTGGGAGTGCCGCGTGTTCGGAACGGCCTGCACGCCAGAGCACCCATTGGGTACGCTCATGGTTTCCTCTGAGGGAGCGTGTGCCGCGTACTTCAACTTCGGGCGCAAGACTCGCGAGGTGGTTGGAGCGGCCGAATGACGGAGCAGTCGATTCTTCAAACGCTCGAGACGGCACGTCGCCGGCCACCGCAGTTCACGGCCCCGCGTATCGATATGAGTCACGGGGCAGGGGGGAAGGCTACACACAAGCTCATTGAAGGCTTACTCTTCCC
>DASVZE010000455.1:0-3216 GCA_036391775.1 Chloroflexota bacterium
CAAGCTCCTCGCGCATCTCCCGCTTGAGCGCCTCGGCGGAGGGTTCGAGCATCTCACACCGCCCGCCCGGAACGGTCCAGAAGGGGTCCTCATTCATTCGGTGTAGTAACACCCAGCCGTCCTGGATACAGAGTCCGGCCACCCGATAGTTGAAGACGCCATCCGCGGTGCGGAAGTGAATCATCGCGTCCGACAGAAGCGGAGCGCAGTCCGCGCCAGTACATAAGCGCAGTCCTGCACCTCGCTGATGGAGACATACTCTTCAATTGCGTGCGCACCGGCGCCTCCAGGACCAAAGACAACGGTCGGGATACCAGCGGCGCTCAGCAGCGCCGCATCCATCCAGGGTGTGTCGCCGTAGATTTCGGGAATTTGTCCACTCCCACCCGCCTCCTGGATCAACGTCTGCACGAGCGGCTCAGCCAGATCGACCTCGAAGGGATCCCGCCAGACGAAGAGATCCGCGCATGCGGAGAACGCAGGATCCGCGGCGGATCGCCGGTCCAGCATGCTCTGGATCTCACCCAGCACACCTCCGGGCGCTTCTCCCGGCACGGTGCGCCGTTCGATTTGCAGCTTGCAGCGTTCCGGGTAGCTGCTGAGCTCCTGACCACCCTCGATAAGAGAGGCGTGAACTGATCCCGTCCCCAACAAGGGGTGAGGGGGCCGTGCCCGCAATTCGCCGCCCAGTGCTTCCAGGTCTGCCAGCACCCGCCCCATGTGCACAATGGAGTCGACGCCCAGATCCGGCTTGCTACCATGCGCTGCGCGGCCCCGCGTCTTTACCGTGACCCAGGCAAATCCCTTGTGCGCCGCGCACACCCGAAGACCGGTCGGCTCTGTCACGATCGCGCCGTCGGCCGTCCAGCTCTCCAGGACCGCCTGTGTTCCCAGACTGGCATACTCTTCATCCGCGACCGCGGCGACCAGGAGATCTCCTTCGAGGACACCAGATGTCGACAAGGCGCGAGCGGCCAGCATCACCGCCGCCAGACCACCCTTCATATCGTAGGCGCCGCGTCCATAGAGGCGGTCTTCCACCACGCGAGCCGAAAAGGGGTCCTCCATCCCGGCCGTCCCCACGGTGTCGACGTGTGCGTTGAGCATCAAGGAATGCCCTCGCCCACGCCCCGATAAGCGGGCCACGACGTTGGGACGACCTTCCGCCGCATCCTGCACGTGCACCTCGAGTCCCGCAGCACTCAGCCACTCACTCACCAGGGTGGCAATACGTGCCTCGCCCGCAGCGCCAGGAACCAACGAGGGGTTGACTGACTCCGTGCCTACCAACCGGGAGAGAAGATCAACCGTCTCGTCACGCGTCGGTCGCAATCTGTTTAAACCGTCCAGGGGGTCTTTCAAATCCGCCATAATCGCTCCCGCCTGTAACGCTACCATGGCATTGCTTATATGCCCGTTTCGCCGGATCTGCCCACCTTCGCGGCCGACATCGCTCCCCACGTCGACCGACTTTTTATCGCGGGTCATCACGCGGCACGCCCCTTTGCGCGGTTGATTGCCGCCGAGTTCGGCATCCGGTCATTTGGCCTGCTCATCGATCTGCGCCGTCCACTGCTCTGCCCCGGCGGAATCTCTGCGGCAGAAGTCGAGTTTATCAATAGGTACTATATGCCTCAGGACCTGTCCGCCTCCCTTCAAGCTCATGTGCTGGAGGGCTTGCTCTGGCGGGATAATGCCTTCTACCTTCCGACGTCACTCGGGAAAGCAGTGCTGCAGCGTTTAACCCAGGGTCTGAGCTCAGGATTGAGTCAAGAATGGACGGACGCGGGACGCATCTCGACGGCCAGTGCGCTCGCCGAGAACGTGGTGCAAGAGGCAGCCTCGACGTACGACGCAGCCTCTGCTCCCGCCTTCTCTGCGCAAAGACCGGACTGCCCTCCTGCCGATCAAACTCCGTCCTTTCGCCTCTGGGATCGCTTGCTGCTCCTGCGCTATCTGCGCGCCGATTGCCACGCAAACACGTGGAAGGAGGCAGGACTTGATGCTCCGCGAGCCGGTGTGCTGGACGCGTTCTGGCATGCTGCCGGACCTCTGGTCGTTACAGGCCACTTGAATCGCAATAACCCGCCACTCCTGTCCCTGCAAGAACGCGGATGGGTAAGCCGGCAAGACGAAACCTGGCTGTTAACGGCCGAAGGACGCGCTATACGGGAAAGAATCGAGGAGCAAACAAACGCGGCCGCCGGCCGAGCCTTCGGTGTGCTGGATGAAGTCGAGCGAGACGCGTTACTCGCGTCGCTCTCTTCGCTGCCCTAACAAACGTCAATATCACGATTTTTCTGAATTTGGTAGTGCAATTAACGCAAAACAGTAGTAGTATGGACGTTGAATAAGGCGGATTGCGCCTGCAGTGCTCAGCGGCATAAGGACAGCGAGGGAGATCGTGCGGTCAAAGGGCCTTGGGTCTCAGGTAAGCAGGTCCACTTATTCATTGAGGGAAGCACCGGCCTGTTAGGAGGAATACAGTGTCCAGATCCGCGTCTACAGGAGTCCGATTTCTTTGTCTCGTCTTTGCCCTGGTGCTTGCGGTTCCGTTGCTCCAGCCCGGACGTGCCATGGCACAACCCGTGTTGGGCTTGGCTAAGCAAGCGTGCACCTTTGTTCCCACGACGACCTGTTCCAGTAGCAACGTTACCGCGGCTTCCGGCCAGACCGTGCAGTACAACCTGACATACAGCAATGCGTCGACCGGCACAACCGGCACCGTGACCATTACCGATCAGCTGCAGCCCGGCCAGACATACACGACCGGTTCCTGCACGGTGCCTACTACAGTGCCCGCCTCGACCTGCATCTTTACGCCCGCGGGAATGGGCACTCTGGCATACGTCACCTTCACCATCAACAATGTGACCCCAAGTACGACAGGGGTTGTGAGCTTCGCGGTGACGATCAACACCGGAGCGACGGGGCCGATCACGAATCGAGCGTCGGCGAGCGCCACAGGCGCTGTCACCGTCAACTCCAACCAGACGACTGTCAATGCCACGCCTACGGTCGGGCTGACCAAATTGGTGAAGGACGTTACAACGGCCGGTTCCTACGGTACGAACATCTCGGCTAGAGCAGGTGACACGCTGCGCTACGCGATCACCGTCACCAACAACGGAATGGTGACTGCGAGCGCCGTCCAGGTTGCCGATCCGCTTCAGTCCGGACAGACGTACGTGCCTTCATCCTGTACCCCTGTGTCCT
>DASVZE010000456.1:0-4972 GCA_036391775.1 Chloroflexota bacterium
TAAGTGGGGCAACATCGTGGTGGGGCCGCCATTGGAAAGCCCGTAGCCTGCTGGAACAAAGGGCCGGCAATGCTCTCGCGGAGCTCCAATTCCGCTGATTCGAGTAGACTCGTGCCATCGAGAGGTCGAAGTAGGTGATCAGGCTTTATCGGTTTTTGCGGCCATACCAGCTCGCAGTTAGCGCAGTCGTGGTGCTCATTTTTCTGCAGACCCTCTCCATGCTTTACCTGCCGACCTTACTGGCCAACATCGTCGACTACGGCATTGCGCGCAGAAACAGCTCCTACATCGAACACACTGGCCTACAGATGCTTGCCGTGTCTGCGGGAGGAATGATCTGTGCCCTGGTGGCGGCGTTTTTCTCCTCACAGGTCGCCGCCGGCTTCGGCCGTGATGTGCGCTCCCGGATCTTCGCGCGGGTGGAATCGTTCTCCCTGCGCGAGCTCGACCGCTTCGGAGCCGCTACGCTCATCACACGGACGACGAACGACGTCACGCAGGTCCAGATGGTGACGCTGATCATTCTGCGCATGATGATCATGGCGCCAATCATGGCGATCGGGGGCATCATCCTTGCCCTTGGACAGGACCGCCCTCTGACGTTGGTTCTAGCCGTGGCCGTCCCAATCCTGGTTCTCACTATCGTGCTCATCGGCCGTGCAGCCTTTCCCCTTTTTGGACTCATGCAGACCAAGCTCGACCGGCTCAACCGGGTGATGCGTGAAGGGCTGACCGGTATCCGGGTGATTCGCGCCTTCAATCGGGTCGACTACCAAACCCGGCGCTTCGACGACGCGAACACCGATTTGATGCAAAACGCCATGCAGGTGAACCGGCTTATCGCGTTCCTGTTTCCCGCCATGATGCTGATCATGAACCTGACCAGCGTTGCAATCATCTGGTTCGGTGCCGTCCGGATCAACAGTGGCGGCATGCAGGTCGGGGCGTTGATCGCCTTCATCCAGTACGCGATGCAGATCATGTTTGCCTTCCTCATGGTATCGATCATGTTCGTCATGGTGCCCCGAGCGGCCGCTGCGAGCGTCCGTATCAACGAGGTGCTGGACACCGAGCCGCATATCGTCGACCCGTCCCGACCAGAGACTCCCGGCTCTGCTCGCGGATTGGTCGAGTTTCGGGACGTCACCTTCAGCTATCCCGGAGCGGAGCAACCGGCGCTCGAGCACATCTCATTCACCTCCGGACCCGGCGAGGTAACGGCCATCATCGGAAGCACCGGCTCGGGCAAGTCGACACTCATCCATCTCATCCCACGCTTCTACGACGTCGATGCCGGGTCCGTGCTCGTCGATGGGGTAGACGTTCGTGAGATGTCACAGGAAGAGCTGCGAGCGAAGATCGGCCTGGCGCCTCAGCGAAACGTGCTGTTTGCGGGTACGATAGCCGACAATATTCGCTTTGGCAAGCAGGACGCAGGGGAGGGCGAGCTGCAGCGAGCCGCCGATATCGCTCAAGCGTCCGAGTTTATCGCGGGCATGGACGGAGGGATGGACGCAATCGTCGCCCAGGGTGGCAGCAACATCTCGGGTGGCCAGAAGCAGCGTCTCTCCATCGCTCGTGTGGTCCTCAGGCAGCCAGAGATCTATCTGCTAGACGACACCTTCTCGGCGCTCGACTTCAGGACCGACGCTCGTGTGCGCGCGGCACTAAAGCGCGAGACGGCGGCCGCAACGCTTTTGATCGTGGCGCAGCGTGTGGCGACGGTAATGGATGCAGACCGGATCATCGTGCTGGACGAAGGGCGCATGGCAGGCATGGGGACACACCATGAGCTGATGCGGACCAGCGAGGTGTATCGCGAGATCGTGTCATCGCAGCTGTCGCCCGAGGAGGTCGCATGAGCGTTACTCGACCTCCAGGGCGGCCTGCAGGCGGACCAATGGGCATGGGTCGCGGTGGTCCCTGGGGTGGAATGACTCAGCCGGTCGAGAAAGCCAGGGACTTTCGTGGCACGCTGCTGCGACTGATCCGCTACATGGCGCCCGACCTCCCGAGGATCTCGCTCGTCGTCCTGTTTGCCATGATCAGTACCGTATTCAGCGTCCTGGGTCCCAAGATTTTGGGCCGGGCAACCACTGCCATCTTCCAGGGGGACGTCGAGCGCCTCCTGGCCATCCACACGCACCGCCCACCTCCCTCCCTGGACTTCGGGTACATCGGGCAGATTGTCCTCGCTCTCATAGGGCTCTACCTTGTCAGCGCCGTTTTTGGCTACGCGCAGCAGTACCTCATGGCAGGAGTCGCTCAACGGACGGTCTATTCCCTGCGGCGCGACGTGGACGCGAGACTGTCTCGGCTGCCGCTCAAGTACTTCGACTCTCGCACCCACGGCGAGATCTTGAGCCGCGTCACCAACGATGTGGATACTATCTCCACCACGCTCCAGCAGAGCCTGACGCAGCTCATCACGTCCGTCGTCACCATTGTGGGTGTGATCATTGTGATGCTGACGATCAGTCCGCTTTTGACGGCGATTGTGCTGGTGACACTGCCTCTCTACATCGTCGTGACGGCCGTGGTGGCCAGGTTCTCGCAGCGATACTTCGCCGCGCAGCAGAAGGAGCTCGGCATGCTGAACGGGCATGTCGAGGACATGGTTACGGGCCACACTATTGTCAAAGCGTTCGGGCACGAGGCCCGATCGATTGGTCGCTTCGACGAGATCAACCAGCGTCTCTACAGCGCGGGTTGGAAGGCGCAGTTCGTCTCCGGCGTCATCATGCCGCTCATGACCTGGATCAGCAACCTCGGGTATGTCATCATCGCCGTGGTGGGTGGTATCTTCGTCACCCAGGGGCGAATTACCATCGGCGATATGCAGGCCTTTATCCAGTACTCGCAGCAGTTCACCCAGCCGATCGTCCAGACCGCCAATATTGCCAATATCATCCAATCCACCATCGCCTGTGCGGAGCGCGTCTTCCAGCTGCTGGACGAAAAGGAAGAGGAACCGGACCGGACCGATGCACGGATCCTGGCCTTGCCCCACGGTGATGTCGCCTTCCGGCACGTGGACTTTCGGTACAGCCCGGATGTGCCGCTCATCGAAGACCTTTCGATCGACGTCCACCAGGGACAAACGATCGCTATCGTGGGGCCGACGGGGGCGGGAAAGACAACGCTGGTGAATCTGCTCATGCGCTTCTACGACGTCACAGGCGGTCGGGTTACGGTGGACGGTGCCGATATTCGGGACATGATGCGCAGCGAGCTACACCGCATCTTCGGCATGGTGCTGCAAGACACGTGGCTCTTCAATGGAACGATACGGGAGAACATCGCCTACGGCCGAGAGGGCGCAACCGAGGAAGAGATCGTCCAGGCGGCCAGAGCGGCTTACGCCGACCACTTCATCCGCACCCTCCCCGAGGGTTACGACACGGTTCTCAATGAGGAGGCGTCAAACATCTCGGAAGGGCAGAAGCAGCTCCTTACCATCGCCCGGGCGGTGCTTGCCGATCCGACTATCCTCATTCTTGACGAGGCAACCAGCAGTGTGGACTCCCGGACTGAGGTTCTGATCCAGCGAGCCATGGCGCAGATGACGCAGGGACGAACCAGCTTCGTCATCGCCCATCGACTTTCCACCATCCGTGATGCCGAGCTGATCCTGGTCATGAACCATGGGCGCATCGTCGAGCAGGGACGGCACCGGGACCTGCTCGATCGTGGCGGTTTCTACGCCGAGCTCTACAACAGCCAGTTTGCAGGCGCGATAGAGTCGATGGAACCGGCGGCCGCTTCCTAGATTGGTGTAACCGCCGGCCGTACGAGATTGTGTTGGTACTGACTGGTATCTGGAGACTCGCATTGCGCTGGGTTCGACTGATTGGTGGCGTCCTGCTCACACTCGTTGGCCTGCTCTGGATCTTGCAAGGTACAAACGTCATCGGCGGCTCCGGCATGTCCGGTCACGGCCAGTACACCGTACTTGGCGGGATTGTTGCGCTCATCGGCATCTGGCTCCTGCAGGGCGCCATCAGGGAACTGGTGCAGTCACAACCGTCGTAAGAGACGCTCGTAGGATTCAATGATGGCCGTTGTTCGTAGCGCGGTAGCGCCCAAGAGCATGCCTACAAACTCATTGGGGTCATCATTAGACCTCCTTGTCAAGATCTACAACCACCGCTGTGCTTTCTGTGCCCGCGGCCAGTGCGATTCTTCTACGCTGACCGTGGCTTGATAAACGTGATGCCCGCGCCCGATAGGGCCTCCAGCAGCGTTCTAGCCATAATTCTGTAACCCACAACGTGTGGATGGAGTCCATCCTCTGCCAGGCCTGCTCGCAGCGTTACACCGTCCTCCGCGGTCAGGTTGGCGTGGTAATCCACGTAGTTCGCGGCATGCCTGGCCGCAACGTCCCGCAGCCGGTTATTCGCACGTAGAATGAGCTCGTTGCGCACGCCGGTGGTGCCGACGAAGGGAATATCCGTGGGCAGGATGCTGCACAGAGCCACGACAATCCCTCGCTCCCGGGCGGAAACGACCATAGCATCCACATCACCAACGATCTCGTCCTCGATCTCGTCGGGCGGCCGGTAGACCGACCGATCCCACGGCGTATCAAGATCCCAGGTATTGTTCACCCCGATCTCGATGACGACGATCCTGGGCTGAAGCTGCAGGACATCGGCATGAAAGCGACGCCGAACAAACGGCGTGCTGTCACCGCCGATTCCTCGATTGGCGATAAGGCCCGAGGTGCCCTCAAAGAAGGCATTGAGCGCCCACATGTCTGTGATGGAATCGCCGATGAAGACGGCATCTATGGGGATGCCCTGCGCCAATAGAGCTTCGTTATGCGCGTCGAAGACGCTGCGACGACTGTCGGCTGCCACCTCCTGGCCGAACATACCAGGCCGGGTGACCGACGGGCGAACCAGGTCCATTTACTCTCCTTCCTGCGGTCGACAAGTCACGTCCAGAAATCATCGGCTACCAGTTCTTGATG